>JACDEQ010000149.1 GCA_013816225.1 Armatimonadota bacterium
TGCCGGGGCCGTCAGTGAGCGCGGTTAGGCGGCGCCGAGTCGGGTGTCAGGGGCGGGGGATCTGAAGTACGCGGAGAAGCCGCGCTTCGTCGACCCGGGTGTGGACTCGAATGGAATCCAACCTCCCGAACACGCGGGCGTACCCGCCGCTGCCAGGATTCACCTTCCGCAGGGCGCTATCAAATGCCTGGGGGCTCCCCCGCCCTGGCAAGAGACCGACAACGTGGATTTGATTCCAGGTCGCCATCCCGGGCTGTGCGAAAATAATCTCTCTCGTTTCCAACGCCACAAAGTTGAAAAACAAGCCGCGCTTTACCAATTCCCCGGCAGCCGGCCCGCTGTTCTTTTTCATGCTCTCTCGATATTCCTCAAGCCGCGCCGCGGTATCGTGGACGGCGATGTACTCGACGAGATAGGTGACCGCAGCTGCGTGACGACGATCGCTGGGTGTGGGGCTCGGATAGAAAGAGTTCGGCGTGCTGTGCAGTATTTCCACTCGGCGCAGGATAGCCGCCCCGCTGTCCGAGGGGGAGGAAAGTTGGGTAAGGGCTTGCCCGAATTTCTCCGCACGCAGAAAGGCCGACACCGCTCTGTCGCAGGCAAGGCGGGAGAGCACGAGATAGTTCCAAGCCGGAGCACCCGGGAGCGCCGTACCAACCTTCGTCACCTCGAACACGCTTTGGCTGGCGAGGTAACCCTTGCGCCGCAGCTGCTGCCAGACGGGAAGTCGCCGGCGCCGAAGCCCGCTCACGAAGGCGGCTCGCCGTGCCGGATCGACGGCTATGACCTGGGCCACATAGACCGCGAGCCCAGGGTTGTCGGTCGTGATTGCAGTCAGATGGGCGGGCCCTTGGCTGGACGCCTGCGTAGGAGTTGCGGGAGGGCAAGGCCCGCTGCCCGCGGACAGGGTGAGGAGGAGGACGGCGAACGTCATGAAAGGATCCCCGAGGGTCGGTGTGATGGGTGGCGCACGGAAATCACAAGTCCTCTATGACCACGACATTAAGGACGTTCATCCTCCCGGTCTCTACAAGTGAGAACCGAGTGGCCCATGCGCGCCGCGTGGTGCTCGCATCGAAGTGATGGCTGCCATTGCGAGCGAAAGAAGATAGAGGCTCCAAAGCGCCAGCATCGGTGGCACCGTGTCTCGACCCCCGACGGGAAGAACGAAGAGCAGGTACAGCACGAACAGCGAGGCCGTCGCTGCGGCCACGGCGATCGCCAAGTGCCGGCCGACCTTGATACCTCTGTGTAGCGCCGCGCTCATTGCGCCGGCGTAGATGAGCATTGCGCCAGTAGTGAGACGCAGAGCTTGCAATAGCCCGTACTCGGGTTCACTCAATGCGAGGGACGTTACAGCTACCGAGTGTCCGATGCCCGCTACGGCGGTAAGGGCGCCGAGGCTGAGAGCAATCGCGGCCGCGACGTGATACGTCCAAGACACATACGCGGCCGCACGTCTGAAGCGGAGAAAGAGCCAGCCATTGGCGAGGACCAAAAGCGAGAGTACCGGGACGGCAATCTGAAGATCCCCCATACCTGGCTCCTTTCACAGCAGTTGGCGTGGGCCGGGGCTGCGTCCAGCGGCAAGCTAATCGAAACGTGACTGGCGGCAACGCCGAAAGTTAAGTTGCAAGCGAATCATACCCTTGCGAGCAACGCGAGCAACATTAGATCGTTTGTCGGCATCCGTGTGTTAGCAATCACACGGATTAGCGCCGCAGGAGAGCGGACTGGCGAAGCGGAGACCGAAGCCATCCGGATCGACGACAGTAAAATCCCTAAGTCCATAGTACCGGTCTGCAATCGGTCGCTCGACATGGAGGCCAAGAGTCTGAACCCGCTCCCACACCGCGTCGACATCGGTGGTGAGGATCCGCACGTTCGCCCGAGCGGGCCCGTTTGATGGCGGCAGATCCGCAAATTGATCCAGGAACAGCCGCCGGCCTCCCCAGCGAAGCGCGGCGAAGCCAGCGTCGCGTCGCTCGAGTGTGAAACCAAGCGCAATATAGAGCTCGATTGATCGATCGAGGTCGCTGACCATAACCTCGACGACTAATTGCTCAGTGATCTCGGAAGTGGATCCGATCACACTCTCCTCCACAAGCACGCGTGTGTCAGGCTAACGCTTACGGTTCAACTGCAGCCGAACGAAATATTGCGAGCGGCGCGAGCTCACTTCTAATCGGCTGGCTGTTGCAGCCGTTTGTTAGCGCTCAGTAGATACATGCATCCAGGATCGACAACACTTCCCCAAGCAGTTCTGCGGAGGCCTTCCCAATGCGCTTTGCCTTTCGGGCCTGGAAGTCGATCGACTTGACCTGCTCCACCATGACGAACCCGGTAACGCCGGCGCCTGCGGGGATCACCACGTGGAATGGGTAGTCGCGTCGGGTATTGGTAATCGGACACGCGATGCACAGACCGGTGTGTTTATTGAATAGGTCGTTACTGACGACGAGAGCAGGACGACGCCCGCGTTGCTCGTGACCGGACTGCGGGTCGAACGTGAGAGCGATCAGCTCTCCCTTCCGCGGGACATAGCCCGCCATCTACCAGACCTCGCGGCCGACTGGCGAGCCCCAAGCCAGTTCTCCAGGCTTGGCGCCTTTCGGGACGCGGCGAACGAGCGCACGCAGGTCGTGCCCGCCGCGCACGCGCCGTACGGGCGTCACAATCACGGCGCCCTTGTGCACCGCCACATCAACTGCATCGCCGACATCAATGTCGGCGTCGGACAGCACGGTCTTGCTCAACCGCAACCCTTGGCTATTTCCCCATTTTTGGATCTTGGTGATCATCGCTGCAACCTCCGGAGGCTATCCGAAGTATAGCCAGCCCGACCCATCACCGCAACGTCCGCTGAAGCGCTGGCGACTGACAGGTAATTGCTCGTTTCATGTCGAAAGATGTTGAACGTGAATGTCTGCTGAAAAAGGTTCCGTTCCGTATCTTGGAACTTGAGCTCGATGGACGCAAACTCGGGTGTGCGCCCCTCCGCGATCTCATACGAGGTGGTATCAATCCTTGCGGTGCCTGACGCCTCAGACATTCGTAGGAGGTAACACGCCCTTCCAAAGGAGGATGCCATGATCTTTGTACGCCGCATCGCATCGGCCCGCTGGATGATTGGCCTGTGCGTTTGCTTCGTCGCGCTTGCAGGTATCCACTGCAGCCGAGGCGAGAGAACACATGCCGATGGCTCCACTCTCACGGTGCTTTTCCCCGGTGACGAGCGGTACTGGCCGAAAGGCATCGTCTTTCTCCAGATGGCGCTACCCGATGAGAACGGGGAATGGCAGGGTCGGCTCGCGAAGAGCTGGGACCACTCGAGCGACTACCGCAGCTGGACCTACCACCTTCGCACCGACGTGCGGTGGCACGACGGAGTGCCCGTCACCGCTCACGACGTCAAGTTTACACTGGACCTCCTGAGTCATCCCGCAGTCCTGCAACGGCCACCCGGCGCCATCTCCGTCACCGTCCTCGACGACAGCACAGTCGTCATCACGTACAACAAGGGCCTTTCCCCTACCAACCCGGCAAGGGACGTCTATTTCCCGAAGCATCTGCTGGAAGATCTCGATCCCTCTGAGTTCAACAGCTGGGAGTTCTGGACGCGCCCGGTGGGAAACGGCGCGTACCGCTACGTCCGACACGTGCCCAAAACCTCGATCGAGTTCGAGGCAAACCCCGATTATGCCTTGGGTAGGCCGAAGATCGATCGATTGATCATCAAGTTCGGTTCCTCGTCCGTGACGGAGCTCTTGAGCGGCAACGTGGATGCAGTGAGTCACTTCAGCGAGTCGGACGGGGGGGCCGCTGATGTGCTTGCGATCAAGGAGGATCCTCGCTTTCGCGTGTACTACGAGGTCTGGGATGATATCCTAGCGCTACAGGTCATCCTCTGGAATCAGCGGAATCCGCTCTTCAGCGATCCGCGTGTGCGTCGGGCACTGACGCTCGCCATCAACCGGCGCGAGCTCCATCGAGTGCTCAACATGTCGGAAGATCTTCCCATCGTCGATGTGGTGTATACCGAGCGTCAATACTGGCAGGGCGCTCTACCCGAGGGACTGCCGTACGACCGTGAACTGGCGAGCAAGCTGCTCGATCAAGCTGGCTGGCGAGACCTTGATGGCGATGGAGTTCGCGAGCGAGACGGTCGAGAGTTCAGGTTTCCGCTAATCGTTGGTACCGATTGGCAAGACGCAGCAGTCTACGTTGAGGCCCAACTCCGGCAGGTGGGGATCCGGATGGACATCACGACACTGGAACCTGGAGTCGCGCGTGGGCGGACGAGAGCAGGGGAATTCGACGCGGCGGCAGTCGACTTTCTTGTGTCCGAAGTTGACGATCTCGTTCACTTCTTCGGCGAGGACTCTCCGATCGGCTACCGCAATGCCCGCGTTATCCAGCTGCTCGACGCGGCGCAGAACACACAGAATCCTGATGAAATGGACGAGATCTTTCGCGGCTTGATGCCGATCTTTCGCGAAGACCTGCCGTTCACCTTTCTCGTCTTGGATGTCGAGACGTACGTCGCACATCGGAGAGTCAAGGGCCTGAGCACTCCGTTTAGGGCCAATCCGCTGGACTATTCGGCGGTGGAGCACCTGTGGATCGAGGAGGAGCGCTGATAGCCGGCGCTCTGTCCTTCCTCAGATCGCCCGTCAAGTTCAACACATGTTAAGCAACTCGGTGCGAGCGCTTCGTGCGGAGCGTCACAGAGACGCCGAGTCGCGCGAGCATCTCGACCAAGGTGTCGATGCTGAATAGATCAACGCGACCGCGCACCAGATCACTCACGCGCGGCTGGGTCACCCCCAACACTTTCGCTGCCTTTGCCTGGGTCAGACGCTGCGCTTTCAGCACGCGCTCGATTTGCAACATCAAGTCCGTGCGAATCAACAGGTGGGCCGCCTCCGCAGGCGGAAACCCAACATCCGTGAACACATTTCCTGACCCGCGTCGAATCCGAATCGCCATGTCCGCTACCCCGCTGTTCGGGCGCGCCGCACTGCCGCTAGTCGCGTGCGCGCCACCTCAAGATCGATTCCCGCCGTCTTCTGCGACTTCTTCTGAAAGACGTGCAAGACGTAGATGCCCTCGACGAACTTTGCTACATACATGAGCCGGTACGTGTTGCCGGTGCGCACGCGAATCTCCACGACGCCAGCGCCGACGGACGCCATGGGCTTCCAGTCTCGCGGCATGTGGCCTGATTGCACACGCCGAAGGTCGAGTCCGAGTTCCTTTCGCGCCTCACGCGGGAGATCGCGAAGATCCTCACGCGTTGATCCGACCCACAAGAGAGGTTTGCCATCCACGATCGAATATACAATATTATGTATAGGCGTCAAGACCACTTGACGCCTCGATGATGCTCGGGGGCTGCCGAACTAGTGTCCGTCCTGAAACGGTGGTTTCTTGCGGCTTATGAGTCAAGCGCCAGCGTTTTGCTGACTCAAGGAGCGATGAGCCATGAGGAGTCCTTCGCATGCCACGTCGAAGATGTACATTGACGACTCGTTACTGGAGGATCAGAGCGGCTCATGACATCACGACGGAAGACGTCATTACTCCGCGCGGGAGTGGACGTACTACCTTCGGCGAGGCGTACGCTGGCATGACGGTCACCCGGTTACCGCCCACGACATCAAGTTCTGGCTCGAACTCCTGTGCAGTCCGGACGTG
>JACDEQ010000009.1:0-16504 GCA_013816225.1 Armatimonadota bacterium
CTTCGAAGCTCAGGCCGATGCGGTGTCTAAGGGTCGCCTTTGCCGCTCGAAGAATATCTTCTTTTGCCACATTAAAACGGCAATCCAACAAAGCGTAGGTCTTTCCCGCCGTGACGATCGCTTGGGCTCCCCGAGGGCTAGCGCCGTAACGCAAGTAGTGCGCAGCGGTACTATTTCCGGAATCGGGCTGAGTCGACAACACGATCGACAATGCAAAATCCAGCACGTTTTGCGCAACCGGCACTTCGCGAACGATATTTCGCATGCGCAAGACATCCTCTCGATTGGCGACCGCGGTTATCTCTTCACTTTCTGCGCCGGTGGTTCGCGTGACGATCATCGCCAACTCTTCGCGCGATGGATACGGGACAAGCAATTTTAGGAAAAACCGGTCGAGTTGCGCTTCGGGCAACGGGTACGTGCCTTCTTGCTCGATGGGATTTTGCGTTGCCATCACCATGAACGGCTCTTCGAGCGCGTGCCGCACGCCGCCGGCCGTAACGAAGCGCTCTTGCATCGCCTCCAAAAGCGCACTTTGGGTTTTCGGTGTTGCGCGGTTTATTTCATCCGCCAAAAGGACGTTTGCAAAAATCGGGCCGCGTCGAAATTCGAAGCGTCGCTCGCCGGTGTCGCTTTGAGAAAGGATATTCGTTCCGGTCACATCGGCGGGCATGAGGTCGGGCGTAAATTGAATTCTGCCGGAATGCAGATCGACTGCCTGCGCTAAGGATCGGACCAACAGCGTTTTGCCGAGGCCCGGCATGCCTTCCAAAAGAATATGCCCATTGGAGGCAAGCCCCATTAGCACGCCTTCGACGATGCCCGTTTGGCCGACGATCGTTTTGCCGATCGCCGAGCGAACGGAACCGAATGTAGAACGGAACCATTCCGATGATTGTTCGGCGCTCATTGCTATTTTCCAGCCGTCAGTGATTCAAAATACTCGCGAACTCGTTTCTGCTGAGATTTCGGAATCTGCTGGCGATTGATCGCTTGTTCGGCGGACTTGCGATAGTTGGGCAGCACCTTGGTGTACGGTGTTTTCGTACGCTCGCCGTGTGCCGACGGGCCCATGATTTCGATATGAGTTTCGGTACCCTGTTCCGCTCTCGCTCCACGGGCGGCATGCTCTTCCGTCTTGGCTTTTATATCCCGCTCTTCCTTATTTTCAGGAACCTGCCCCGTGTTCGAAAAGAAATTGTCTCGCGAAGGTCCGCCGTTGCCACCGAGCAATTTCAGGATTCCCGGCATTACCCCCGCTCCCGCACACGCCCCTTTGCACTGACCCAGCGCTTTCTTCAACGTTTCGATGAATTCTTTTAGATCTTCCTCGGTTTTGAGCTTGTCGGCAAGTTCTTCGAGTTTTTTTATCATTTCATCGATTTGCTCTTGTGTCAACTCCTGCTGACCTTGTTCGCCCGCCTTCGCAGATTGCTTTAGCTTCTGCGCCATCTCCAGCAACTTCTTAAACTCTGGGTGAGCGTACAATCGGTCGAGAAAGTCTTGCGCCTTT
The DNA here is from genome assembly GCA_013816225.1 of Armatimonadota bacterium. Taxonomy (GTDB): domain Bacteria; phylum Armatimonadota; class Fimbriimonadia; order Fimbriimonadales; family ATM1; genus JACDEQ01. Next base: position 1,514 of record JACDEQ010000009.1, read on the forward strand.
TTCGATAGTGTGACTTCCTGAAGCGCCTTTTGAGCTTCTTTTAATTTTGATTCGAGTTGTTTGCGTTCTTCCTGAGACAAGCCATCCTGCTCCAGTTCCTTACCGAGCTTGGCGATCTCGGAGTTGAGCGCGTTCTCCTGTGATTCGAGTTCTTCTCTCGTTTGATTCGCCTTGGACAGGTCGGCATCGCCCAAGCCCGCCGCTTCGAGCCTCTCCTTCTGCATGCGTTCGAGCGCCGTTTCTGCATCGAGCATCATTGTTCCGGCCTTTGCATAGCGGTTTTTGGCGAGCCTGTCGGCTGCCTCCGAAAGCTCGTTGGCTCTAATAAGCGCTTCTTTCTTGGTCATGCGGCCCTTTTCGAGATCTTGTGTCAAGCGTTCCAATCGCTCGGCAAGCTCGCGCTCCTCGGCTTCGTCCGTGCTCTTGGCGCCTTCCAGAATCGGTTTCGAAATGCGCTGAATGTGCTTGGCCGCTGCCTGCAATTCTGCACGCTCTTTTTTGGACTCTTCGTTTAAAAAAATCGGCGAATTGCCAAGCAAGAAGATCATTGCTGCTAGACCCATTCCGAAAACGGCGCCGGCATGCCATCGGGTCAATTTGAGAGGAAACGCATTCTTGCCGGCAGCTTCCGAAAGCCGACGGTCGGCATCGGAGAGCACGGCTTTGTCGAATTCGCCGTCGCCGCTGTTTTCGAGCGCTGTTCGCAGGCAATTTCTTAGGTCGAGCCGCCTATCGACGCTGTCGGCGAGGTCGAGGCGATCGACCCGCAGCAGGAATCCGATGACGAAGCCGAGCGCCCCGCCCACCATGCAACATGCAATGATCGCCGGCCAACTCGTGTAATAGAGTCCGAAGCGATCCAGCGCAGCCAGCCCCGAGGCGGCCAGCGCCCCCCCGAGCGCGCCGATGGCGAGCCCGCGCATAGCCTTGGCCCAGCGCACCCGCCGAGTCAGCCTCTTCAGTTTCTCCTCGATTCCCTTCATGCTACTAACTCCTGACGCTTTCGCCGAACACTATCGTTCCTACGAGCTACAAACGAGACTGCAATTCCAATAGCCGCCATCACAATGCCTGAGTAGCCTCCGGACCCGATATTCGCAACGGCGGCGAACATCGGATGGAGTCGCCAGACCTCGTCCGAGTTCTGGCCCGTCGAGATTGCCTCGAAGAGTGGGATCGGCAACAAGAGCACGCAGAGGAGCAAGGTCATGGCCGTGCCACGAGCGCTGGTTAGGTTCTTGCCGACTGACGAGGCAAGGCAGCAAATCGACCAAATGAGCACCAGAAAGCCCATCGCCCATAGCGTTCCTTGGAGCAGACTCGACCAATCAAAAACGGCGCGAGCGCTCTTCAAGCCGAGCACTGAGAACACCGTAGCGATCATAACCGCCAGCAATAAGAACGGGAGCGCGCCAGAGGGCGTGCCCAGCAGCATCCGTCTTAAGGAAAAGACGCCGTCGGGTTGAAACTTGCGCTCGGCCGAACTGGAATAGCACGCGGTGAAGGGAACCATCCAGTGCAGCAAAATCGCGAGAAAGCAGAGATAATAAGCGACGGCTTCAGCCGACGATCCGGTGGGAATAAAGCCGATGCCCGCAACAAACGAGAGTATGGCGATATAGACCAGGCTGTGAATTCGAAAGCTCTTTGTTTCCGCTGAACCATATCGGCTTAAGGACGAAGCCGCGCCCAACAGCAAGAGCTTGCACATGAAGGCGACGAAAACCGCCAGGAAAATCCAATTGGGCAATGCTAAAGGCAGCGCTTGAGTGTTGGTGCTCGCAAACAGCCAGACAGAAAAGGGGTTTAAAGCCATTAAGAAAAAGTTGTTCGTCAAGCCGGGTCCGGTGCTGTACGGAACTCCCGCCGTTGCAGCGATGGCCGTAGTCAGTAGGACGTAACCGCAGATCGCAATGTAAGTATAAACGACTGCCGAGATTGGGCGTGGCGCGACTACCGAAATTGTCAAACCTACGGCGGTGAAGAGCAATCCGAAAAGGGACAGATGTATATAGGCATAGACCACGTCGACCCAGGTAGCGCCGCCTAAAACAATGCACATGGAGACGAGCGGCAGGGAGAGGAGGAGCAACATCCAGGTGTAGCGGTAGCTGGCGATCAGTTTGCCGACGAGGAAGTGCTTTAGTTCGATCGGCGTACTGAGAACGAGGTCGAGCGAGCGTCGCTGTCGTTCTCCTGCGATCGACCCCGCGGTGAGCGCGGGCGCAACCAACGTCATGGCGGCAGCAAGCAACACCATAATCGTGCCAAAAAAACTAGCTAATTCAAACTGGAGCGATGCTACCGAACCGTCGGAATAGCTGCCGATGGCGGCATAAATCGACATTCCGATCAAGATGAGCAGCAGCAGGTACGAGCTCCAAAGAAGCATGGGTTTCGTTCCGCGTAACTGAGTGCGAAAGTCGCGCCGCGCCGCGGTGTTGGAAAAATAGTTCTCACAATTGGTTCGCAGCCACTCCATTTCAGTTGACCGCCCCGGTCGTAATTTGGAGGAAGACATCTTCAAGGTCGAATTTCCGCTCGTGAAAATCAAGAATGCGAATGCCTTTTGCGAGCATCGTCGCCAAAAGAGCTGCCTGCTGTTGGTCGTCCCCGCTGAATTCTATCTCGAGCGCCGACGGGCCGACCGTGCTCACCTTTATGACGTGCGGCATTTTGCTAATAACGTCGACGGCGCCATCCCCTTCGCCAAGAAGGCGCACGTCGATGTGTCTGCCGGCGCGCACTTGCTTGACGATGTCGTTCACTGCCCCGTAAGCAAGCATTTTGCCGCGTTCGATAATGCCCACCTTATTGCAAAAGGCCGCTAGTTCTGGAAGGATGTGCGACGATACGATGACGATCTTGCCCATGCGGCCGAGTTCCACAACCAATTCTTTGAATTCGGCTCGAGCACGCGGGTCGAGGCCGCTTGCGGGCTCGTCGAGCAGCAATAGCGCCGGATCGTGCACGAGGCATTTTGCCAGGCAAAGTCGCTGCTGCATGCCGCGGGATAGAGTCTGCACGAAAGATTCGCGCTTCGTAGTTAGATCGGTAAGCTCGAGGACGTTGTCGATGACCGCATTGCGGTCTCTGGTGGGAATTTTATAGATGGCCGCGAAAAAATCGAGGTATTCCCACACTTTGATATCGTCATAAAGGCCGAAGAAGTCGGGCATGTAGCCTATTTGGCGGCGCACGCCCATCGGATCCTTCCAGATATCCGCGCCGTTGATGCGCGCTGTTCCGCCTGTGGGCTCTAACAATGTGGTGAGCATCCGGATTGTCGTGGTCTTTCCGGCCCCGTTCGGGCCGATGAATCCGAACACGTCGCCCGGACTGAGCGAAAAACTCACGTCGTCGACGGCGAGCAACGGCCCATATGCTTTGCGTAGATTGACAACTTCGAGCATTTATTTTCTCCTCTTGAGCATCGGGTCTTCCCAGCCCGCAGAATTGAGCGCAATAGTTGCCAAATAAAGACAAAGAGCGGCAAGGCCCAAGTAGACGCCGACGTGGGCAAATCCGTATACCACGTAACTGTTTCTACCCAGTACCGGTGCCCCTTCGGGGAAGCTGGGGGGGGTAAAGTTGTCGTACCGCTCCAAGTTGATTTGCGTAATTGCATAGTAAGGGTTCAAATAGAACGCAGATTCGCTGTTGTCCGCGCCCGTCGTCGCCAGTAGTGCCGGCAGAACGATAAGTCCGAGAAAGAGGCAACCGTAAACAATACCGAGCGCCGTCATGCTGCGCCTCGACCGCGTTGAAACAAGGAGCGTAAACGCTGCTAAACAATAAGCAAATGAAGCGATGACGAGCAATATCATCGTGCCGGTCGGCAATTTATCGCCGCCCGGGAAGTAACTTATAAGAATTGCCGCGCCGAAGGCGAGCGCAGTGAAGCCTATTGCCGTGGCGGCACCCATAAATTTGCCTGCAACAATTTGGGAACTTGTGACCGGAGCTACGAGAAGCATATCCCAGCTTCGTCTTTCTCGCTCGCCGGCAACGGCGCCGTGCAGCATAATCGGAACCAGAATCGAAAATGTTAAAAGGGCGGCCATCGATGCCCCGATGTAGTTGAACTCATAAATATAAATAAGGCCGACGACCATGGAGAGCAAGATGCCTATGATTAGTACCGCGATCCAGTTCGTCATAGCATGAGCGCCGAGAAACCTGCGCATAAAGCGCTTGGTTTCGATCAGCATCGGATTTGCGACGATCAGGTCTTGCCACCAGTTCACTCTATCGGCCCCCAAAAGTACACAAATCTGATCTTGGAGCCGTCATCCTGGCCGATTTGCGGGCCCGGCTTGAATCCGACGAGTGTCCCCTCGACAACGACAGATTGTTCGTCCGACCATAACTCCCAACCTGTTGAGTCGCTGGTGAGTGTTTTTTGCAGCGTTTCGCCCGAGGCGATTTGGCCGGCATTGAACTCCAACTTTCCGAAGACAATTTTAGCGCTTGCGAGGTCGTAAGGTGAATTATTGCTGATCGAACATTTTATCGATGTATCGTCCACGTTCTTGATGCTGCCGTCCAGCCACCGTGGCGCTGCAATTCGCTGCGAATAAAACAGCTCACGGAACGCGAGGTTCGAGACGCGCAGTTGCGGAATTTGCACCGCACCGTCGTCGACAGCTTCCAGAGGTTGGCCCCATGGTGCGTAATCCTCCGACATCCCCGTTGTTACGCTGTCGACGTTTTGCAGCTTCAAATCGTAGGCGCCGCCTCTGGGAATAAATATCTCGGTGTGCCCCCTGAAGTAGCCCTCGTTGTGCAAACTCGAGACGAGCAACGTTCCACGCGACCTCGTAGCCTGTCCACTCTTGTAAAGCCCGGCTGCCAGGCTAAAGAAAACAGCCGCAAACGCCATACTAATAATTGGCGTCGTGACCCACGCAAGCTCGCCTTTGCCTATTTTACGAAGCAATAAGAAATTCATCGGCACTGCGATAATAAGATGCAAGATTAAAATGAGGAATACGGTGCCGGAATTCGGCAGTTTCGCATTGAATGGGCCCGATGACGAATGCGGATCCGACCGAGCCTCTGGGTCACCTGTCGTCTGCCTGAAGAGCCACTCCTGGTTGGCGATCGCCTGGTCTAAGCCGATCCCGTTAAGGAAAAGTTTGCGCAGGCCGCCCCATTGTTTTAGAGGCGGTTGAAAAGGATCGAATGCGAGATAGATGGTTTGGCCCAGCCCGACCCTTTGCCGGACAACGACGGGGGACTGCCCCGCGCTAAAGACCACGTTCGAACCCGGCAGGGGCCTGCCCAAGGCAAGCGAGATGCGGCCGGCAGGCGGCGGCGAACCGCCCAACCTCTCCAACGTCCGGATGCCGTCCACATTGCGCGGCGTTACGGGGCCGACGGGGAGAAACTCCGCCCAGCGACGATCATCCAGAACCGGCGAGCTTGCCCCGCCGATAAAAATCAGCGATCCGCCCCCGACGACCCACGTCTTGATCGCCGCAACCTCTTCGTCCTTCATGCGCTCCGACCCCTCCCCGAGAACGAGAGCTATAAACGCGGAATATCCGGCAGGGCGGTCGGGCAGGCTGCCGGGACGTCCGTAGGAATCGGATGCTGAAACACCGGTGTCGCTCGGGGCTGTCGTAGTTCGTAAAAACGTCATGTCGCCGATGCTGCCACCGATCAGCCCTATCGACTGGCGAGCGTGAACCTCGCCGATTTTGATCGGCGCTTCGAGATCGCCCTCGCCGGTTTCGAGCAGCACCGAAGCTTCGGAGTACAGCGAAGACATAGGTGCATAGACCATCAACTGCTTTCGCGAGCCTCTCGGCAGGTCGACCGGGTAAGCGATCGACGACGATTCCCACTTGACAACAACCCTGCCGGAAGTGCCGGCTCCGCGATTCGCAACCTCGATGCTGAGCGGCAGCGTGCCCTCCAGCGCAGCAAGGCCCGCGAACACCGGACGCACGGAAACGGAAAGGTCCGTCGAGTCTCCGCGACAGATGCCGCAAAGTGCCACCACGACCAGAAGAATCAAAGCTGGGCTATGCGCTCGTGTTCCCACCTGGTACTCTCCGCTACATTACACCTGAAACCTTGACGCCGCGAGGCGTACAGTTGGTTCCCATACCAGCTTGGAAGGCGATGCCGCCGAAATGCATACTCCGAATACTTGGACACGGGCCGGCCTAAAGCCACCAAGTCGCGCCACCGCGCACCGCTAAGGGTTCTTCGAAAGCAGTTCTTCATACATTTCCGCCCTTCGCAATCGTGGATGTTTCGGGTGGGACCTCCTGCGAATGCACGATAAGCTTCGAGACGCGGCGCGAACGAGTTCATGAGTAAATTTATACGGATCGATTTGTGCGGCATTGTCCGCGATCGGGCCGACAGGCGCGCTTACTGAAAATCGATCGCGCATTGACCCTGACCTATCATGTCCACTTTCAATCCATGGCGATATCGCACTCCCAATTCTAGTTCGAACTCCTTTCGGCCATTGGGAAGTATTGCAAGCCTTTCAAAACCTCCGCGAATGGCACACGATCTTCTGACCCTCAGAGCTTTTTGACAAGCGGTAGGAAAACGCCGCCAACGACTGAGCGGGCCCGGAATCCGACGCACTTGCCAGTCTTTGTGTCGAACCAATCCGTCAACGGCACCCGGTCGGGCGTCGAGTGCGCCCATACATGGACGGGTTGAATAAGCTTGTCGAAGTCACCACGCTTCTTCGCCAGGCACGCGCTCCAAACCACCCAATCGAGCTTGGTGTAGCCTTTGCGGCTGTCCAGTGGCAGGCCGAATCTGTTTTGCAGGGCCAGGTAGTGGGCGATTTCATTCTGCCGCACGCTTTCCGGAAAGAGGTTCAAACCCAAAATCTCGTCCCACACCAGATTGTACTTTTGGCTCCATGTGCCGGGCTTATCAAATGCCAGCCGTGAATGGCCCCGGTCTTCGGCCAGGCGCCGCCATTCGTTGGCCATAGACCGGGCGGCGGAGTGCCAATCTTTGGCCGCATTGTTCTCGCCACGCATTTCACAGAGCTGTGCGTAAGCTCCTATAGCGAGAATCGCTTTGAGCGACAGGTTCGCGTTGTGCGCGAGGTGGCCCGCGAAATCGTCCGTGCAAAGCTGGTTCTCGGGATCGAGGCCCCTTTTTCGCAAATAGTTCGCCCAAAAGGTCAGCGCCCCCCAATGGCGATCCGCGAACTCCGAGCTTTTCTGAGTCTTGCAAAGCGCGGCGGACATGATCAGCATGTTGCCGCATTCCTCGACCGGCATCTGATTGTCCTGGGTCTTCTCGCCGCCCCCATAGACCTGGCCGTTCGCCAGTGGATAGGTGCCGAGGTCGTGAGGCGCGAACGGGAACTTCCAGCGGGGCGACTCAGCGTAGCGCATCACCGGCTCGAGTTGCGCTTCTAGGAGATCGGGGGCAAATACGAGGAAGAACGGCGATCCGGGATAGGTCACGTCGACCGTGCCGATGCAGCCGTTACTGAAGTTCTCTTTGCTGAACATGAAGGGCTTGCCTTCGCCACTATCCACGATGCAATGAGCCGCTATGCATTGTTGATAGGCCAAGGCTGCCAGCTCGGCGTACTCTTTGCCTCCGCGGTTTTGCAGCCGTCGCATGAGGTTCGCATCGTAGTTGGCTGCTCGTTTCCTGATCCTTGCGTAACCGGTTTCAGAGGCAGCGAGAAGCGCTTCGGCCGAGGAGAATTCTCGCCTCCACCACGGCCGCAGCCACTTACCCATGTACTCCGTACAGAACACTTCGTCGTACGCGAGCGCTACGTGCGCCGTTTTGCGGCGTCCGACTCCCAGGGAAATCACAGCGGAAAGACATGGCCACTTGTCGTCAGCCGAGCGTGGGAAGCTCAAATCGGCCTGAGCAGGTCGGCCGTTCAAAAAGGCTGTCCTCGTTTCATGTGCCGCCCCCACGGTTAGCTCCGCACCTGGCGCCGTCAAGAGAAGTGAGCCCCAGTCGATGCGGACGTCGTCGCCGCTTCGCACGAGGACGTCTTGCTTATCGGAACCTATCGACGCAATCTCCATCTCACCTAACCTGTGCTGCTCACCGGCCACCTTCTGATCGGGCGTGTTGACGCACGATTCCGCCGTGATGTCGAAGTAGATGGATAGGTCGTGACGGTGTCGGTCCCGTGCCATCGATGTGAATGTAATGAACGTAACTGGGCGCGAAGCGAGCTCAACATCCTCAGCCAGCAAGGGCGAAAGGAATTCGACCCCAAGCTCGATTCCTGCCGCCGCAAACCGGTAGACCGTGCGAGTGGGCAGCACGCGCAGGGACAGTTGCTCCATCGGAGGCGCGCCAGCCGGACCGGGTCCCATGAAGCGGAACACCTTGCCGTCGATGCGGATCATGCCGCACATCGCGTTCACGGCCCCCGTCCAATGCCGGGGCCAGTCGTCGGTGAGCCTGTCGCTCATCGACCATATGCTGAAATACGGGGTATGGGTGACGAGGGGAGCCGCAGGCGGACGAAAGTCTTGAGTCATTAGCGCAATTGCCGCAAGGGCGAGCATCGCTCATTATTCTTTTAATCCGGCTACCTTCCTTCATTTGCCGTGGCTGCCAAAGTTCGCGGCCTAGACTCTCGTCGCGAGCAAATGGAGGAAGGGGTTCAGAGAGCGGGCACTTAGCGTTCGTAGTTTCACAAGTCCGAGTACCTCTTCACGATCTCGAGCGCCTGCTTGAACTCCGGCGTTTTAGCCTCACCAAGCCACTCGTAGGCCACGGACTCCGTATGCGTTACGATCGCGCCGGCATGCCGCATCCTCTGTAGGGCGATTTCGTGGGCCTCGGGTGGCCGCGTGCCAGTAGCGTCCTCGCACACGAAGACTTCATGGCCTCGTGCGTGGAGGTCGTGGGCTGTCTGGTTCACGCAGATGTGGGTCTCGACCCCAACGATTACGGCCTGATTCCTGTTTGTGTCTCGCCAGGCGGACCAAAATTCATCGCTTCGGAAGCTAGAAAAGCAGAGTTTGTCGATGCGGGGATGGGTGCCGATTAGGTTCGCGATTCCTGCATTCGTGCCGCCCATGCGCGTGGCGTATTGCTCGGTTGCGAGGATCGGGACGTCAAGCAGGTTCGCGATTTCGATCAGGAAGCCCGCGCGGCTAAGAATCTTGTCCTTGTCCGCGATCGGCGCCAGAAACGAGTCTTGCAAATCGACGACGATCAATCCCGACATGCTGCGGTCGCAGAGGCTGGGCGTCCTTCTTTCGAAGCCTTTGGGCTCAGGCACTCCCCTGATCGAATGGAGGGCGGTTCGCGCCGCTTCCAGCCCCATGCCTAGCTCAGCGAGCACCCGCCCGGCAATGCCGTCGCCTTCGCGGATCAGGCCCAGCAGAAGGTGTTCGGTTCCGATAAAGTCGTCCCCGAGAGAGCTTGCTTGGTCGTAAGCAAGGTCGATCACCCGTTGGGCGCGAGGCGTCAAGGTCATCTCTTGGACTGCGGCCCTGTCTGTCTGACCGATGCGCCCTCGCACGGTGCACTGGACCCACCCAGCCGACGCGCCCAATGCGACAATGAGCTTGGCGCCTTCGCTCTCGTGCAGCCGGCAGATGCCGAGCAACAGATGCTCGGTGCTTAGGTAGCCCTCACCTATGTTTTGAGCCTCTTCTTGCGCATAGAAGACGACCTTCCGCGCATCCTCCGTGTATCGCTGCCACACGAACGAAGTATGGCATCGCGGGTAGCATTTGAGGCTCAATGGTCCGTGTCCGCTACGCCCCATCACCTACCGGAAGCCCCCACGTCGGCAACATCCGCACCGCGCTCTTTAACTACCTAATGGCCCAGCACAGCGGAGGCAAATTCGTCGTCCGGATCGAGGACACCGATCGAGCGCGAGAAGTGCCCGGGGCGCTCGAAGACATACTCGAAAGCCTTCGTTGGCTGGGCATCGAGTGGGACGAGGGCCCGGAAATCGGGGGACCGTTCGCGCCGTACTTCCAAAGCCAACGCCTAAATCTATATCAAAGTTTCGCGCAAGAACTTATCGATAGCGGCAACGCGTACAAGTGTTTCTGCACGCCGGAGATTTTGGACGGAATGCGCGATTACCAGCGCATCAACAAGCTCCCGACCGGCTATGACCGCAGATGCCGAAAGCTATCGAAGGAAGAGGTAACGGCGAAGGAAGCTGACGAGATGCCCCCCGTCGTGCGGCTCGCGATGCCGCTGGAGGGCAAGACGCTGTTTGAAGATGCCGTCCGCGGCAAGGTCGAGTACGAGAACGCCCTCATCGACGACCAGGTCCTGCTGAAAAGCGACGGCTGGCCCACCTATCACCTTGCCAACGTCGTCGACGACCACCTGCAGGAAATCACCCATGTAATCCGCGGCGAGGAGTGGATTAGTTCAACACCTAAGCACATCCACCTCTACAATTCTTTCGGCTGGGAGTTGCCGGTTTTCGCCCACGCGCCGGTGATCAAAGGCCCGGACGGAACGAAGCTGAGCAAGCGCCATGGTGACACGAGGTGCCTGGATTACCGCGAGAAAGGCTTCCTTGGCGCGGCGGTAGCGAACTTCATCGCGCTCATCGGATGGTCCCCCAAGAACGACCAGGAGATTATGAGTATTCAGGACTTGGCGGACGCATTCGCGATCAGCGGAATCCAACCGTCGCCGGGCGTCTTTGATATCCAAAAGCTGCACTGGATGAACGGCGTCCACATTCGTTCCCTGTCCCCAAGCCAATTGTACGAGTCCGTGAAGGCATTCGAAAGCAGGACAACGGACGAGGAATATCTCGCGAATCCTGCACGTGCCAAGCTGAATATGGCCTTAGAAGCAGGCGATCCCGACTACGTTAGGGGTTCGCTCGTCTTGGAACAGGAGCGCGTGAAGCTCCTCACCGACTTCGCCGATGCCACCGAGTTCTTCTTCGACGACAACCCACCGATCGATCCCGATGCCGCAGCCAAGTGGCGGCCGCAGCGCCATGTCGAGCAGCTCCTGCACCTGGTTCACCGCGATCTCGACGGGCACTCCAGCCTAACTGTTGAAGAATGCGAGAAACTGGTCGACGACGCGGTCGCCGAATTGCATCTCGAGAAACGCTCCGACGCGATCCACCCCCTCAGGCTCGCCCTCACCGGCAGAACGAAGGGCCCCGGCTTATTCGAACTGATGGCGCTCCTCGGACCGGAGCGGATGCGCAGGCGCATCGAGTCGGCCGAACGGTACTTTGGCTAACGCGACTCGGCCTTTTCCAGCCAAGTCACGATATCGCGATTTCGGCCGTAACCCTCCGGACTGCCCTTAAACCCCCAAACACCGCTCGACTTCACCCAGAGGACTTCGAGCGGCTTGCTTCCCTCCGATCGATAGAAGCTAAGGTTGTAAAACGTCTTGCCACCTTCGTACCCACGCACGGCGCCCGAATCGACCTTGAACAGATTCACGAGCGGGCGAACGTCGGGCTTGCTGTAGACCCGCAGGGGATCCTTGCCCTCCCTCTCTATCATAAGCAGCGACGCGCTTCTCAAACGCCCGATGCGTTGCGCAGGGGTCATCGCCCAAGCCGCGACCGCAAGTACAAAGGCCAAACTCAACAAGACAAGCCTATTTTTCATCTCAATCTCTCTGCAACGAGGGCATCCAGTTGCTCTTGCGTGATACCCGAAATCGCGAACTGCTTGTGCCGCGATTTCGCTCCGCGCAGGAGCGCCACGCTCGACTTGGGCAGCCCAAGGTTTTTGGCGACGAGTTCGACCACTGCCGCATTTGCTTCGTCGCCGGCGGGCGGTTTATGAACCCAGGCTCGAATCGCGCCACCATCCAATTTGAGCCGTTCATCCGCGGCCCTCGGCGTAACTCGGATCACCAGAACCGCCTCAGCCGCCCGCAATTTTCTTTTTCAGCCGATAGATGTGGCGTTTGGCGCTCGGGTCATTCGGAAAGAGCTTCAGCCGCGCCTCCCAAGCCTCCAGGCTTTTCTTCAAGAGGCCGATCTCCTCGAAAGAACGCCCAAGCATCAGCGAGACGTTCAGCGTTCGCGATTTGTCCGGTACGGCTTGCAGTATGGGTGGAACCTTTGTGTAAAGCTTCCTCATGAAGTAGTAGCGAGCCAACTGCTCGGTCCCGAGCAAGCTCTTAGGGTTCTGCTTATGAAAACGGATCGCCTCCGCGAGGGCTTCCCCATGCCGATCCACGTTGCCGAGCATGTAAACCAGGTCGTCGGAGATCTCGGCGTCTTCCGGGTGCATGCCCGACATCACGCGCAAAATCGTTGTGCACTCCTCGAAGAGCCCCGCGTGGAAGCATTGATCAAGGCGCCTCGTCAATATCTCCTCCATTCCATCCAGAATGGCGCCCGAGCGCCCTTGGGCGGGGGACAACAAAGGAAGCGTCCAGCACAAAATTAGCGATACCCATTTCATTTCGATAATTCCACATCCAATAATTGGTTGACGATTTCAGCGTTTGCCCGGCCTTTTGTCTTTTGCATTACTTTGCCTACGAAAAAACCCTTGATATTCGTTTTCCCTTCCTTGAATTTTCCGACGGCGTCCGGGTTCTCTTTGATGGCTTCCCGCACGACGCACAAAATGGCGCCCGTGTCGGAGATTTGTGAAAGCCCTTCGGACTCGATAATTTCAGCCGGTAATTCGCCCGACTTGTAGGTGCGCTCGAAAACCTCTTTCGCCGTCTTGCCGTTAATCGCGCCCGATTCCACAAGGTTCACGATGTTCACGATATGAGACGGCCGAACCTTCGATTCGGAAACGTCGAGCTTGTCCTCGTTGAGCAGCCTGGCGAAGTCTCCGTTCATCCAATTGCAGACCTGCTTCGGATCGCCGCCGTCCTCCACGGCCCCATCGAAGAACTCCGCCCACTCGCGATCGGCGACTAACACGCCCGCATCGTACGCGCTCAGCCCCAGCGCCTCGATGTATCTTTGCCGCTTTTGCATGGGTAATTCGGGCAAATTGGCGCGAAGTGTCTCGATATATTCCTCCGTAAAGACCATCGGCGGCAAATCCGGATCGGTGAAATATCGATAATCCTGTTCTTGCTCCTTCACTCGCATAACGAAGCTGGTTTCCTTATCCTCATTCCATCCGCGCGTTTCTTGCTTCAACTCATTTCCGCGCCCCAATTCATCGGCCATCCTTGTCTCTTCGTGGCGAATTCCAGAAGCCACCGCCCTAAAGGAGCCTAAGTTTTTCAATTCGGTCTTAACCCCCAATTTCTCGGCACTTTCTTCGGCAATAGAAATATTCGGCTCGCACCTTAGGCTGCCTTGCTCCATCTTCCCGTCGCAAACTCCGAGATAAACCAATAAAAGCCGCAGTTGCTGCAGGTATTCCCGGGCCTCCTCGGGAGTGTGAATGTCCGGTGGAAAATCGGTGACTATCTCCATGAGCGGCACGCCGGCGCGGTTGCAGTCCACACCGCTGCCGCCTGATGGCAGGTGCATCAGTTTTCCCGTGTCCTCCTCTAGGTGCACCCGTCGCAATCGAACCCGCTTCGTGGCCAGCCCGTCATCGCCTGCGGGGATGACCAGGTAGCCGGCGTAGCCGATCGGGTTGGTCTCTTCGTACTGGCTCAGCTGGTAGCCCTTCGGCAGGTCCGGATAGAAATAGTTCTTGCGATGGAAAAGGCTCCGCATAGCGATTTGGCAGTTCAGCGCAAGCGCGGTCCGCAGAACGTGCTCGACGGCTCGACGGTTGATGTAAGGCAGCGCACCGGGTAAGGCCAGGCACACGGGGCAGACGCGTGTGTTCACCTCTCCGCCGAACCGGTTGAGGCAGCCACAGAACATCTTTGTCTCGGTCAGGAGCTCGGCGTGGACCTCCATTCCGACGCTGGTTACGTAAGCCACGCCCGATTTTGGCACGTCCGGCGGCGACCTACTTGGTCCATAATCCAGCGTAGAGACAAACAGAACAAATGCCACGATACGTTCAACTCGGAAGAATCCCGCGAAAGCGGCATATAGCGTTCAGGAAGCCGGACGGTGGGCTGTATGCAGAGCAGCTCATCGGCGTCCACGGATTCAGCGGGATCATGAGCGTCGCGTACCACATCAACCTGCCGACGCGGATCGCGAGTTTCGAATCGAGGGGCAGCGTAAAACCCGACTACGTGGAGCATGAGCCGCTGCACCATCGGCATCTGAAGACGACGCAGATGAAGCCTTGCGGGGACCCGATTTCGGGCCGGATTCCGCTCATGGGGAATAGTGACGTCCTTTGGAGCCAGGCTTTGGTCGCGGACCCGATGGACTACTTTTTCAAGAACGCCGACGGCGACGACGTGATCTTTATGCACGACGGCTCCGGCGTGGTCGAGACGATGTATGGGCCGCTGGCTTATAAGCCGGGGGACTATGTGGTGATTCCGCGCGGGACCATCTACAAGGTCGTCATGGACTCGGCGCCGCAGAGGATGCTGAACATCCTGGCGTTCTCCCATGTGGAGACGCCGAAGCGGTATCGGAACGAGTACGGCCAGCTTCTGGAGCACGCGCCGTACAGTGAACGCGACTTCCACCCGCCGACGCAACTGAAGACTTTCGATGAGAAGGGCTCGTTCGACGTCCTGGTCCGGGCGCGGCACGAGCTCACGCTCATGAACTACGACTACCATCCGTTCGATATCGTCGGTTGGGATGGATATGTGTACCCTTACACGTTTAACATCAACGATTTTCAGCCGATTACGGGCATGCTGCACATGCCGCCGCCGATTCACCAGACGTTCCAGGCAGGTAACTTCGTGATCTGCAGCTTCTGTCCCAGGGCGCTGGATTTCCATCCGGAGGCGGTACCGGTTCCCTACAACCACTCGAATGTGGACAGCGACGAGGTGCTGTACTATGTGAACGGCAACTTCGGCTCGCGCAAGGGCATCGAAGAGGGTTCGATCACTCTGCACCCGCTCGGCATACCGCACGGCCCGCAGCCCGGCATCGCCGAGGCGTCGCTCGGGGCGACTCGGACCGAGGAACTGGCGGTAATGGTGGACACG
>JACDEQ010000009.1:16514-19694 GCA_013816225.1 Armatimonadota bacterium
CGCGAGGCCCTCGAGATCGAGGACGGCAGCTACTGGAAGAGCTGGCAGTAGCCCGAAGCCACATCCATTCTCCTCGTTTGTCCGTCTTTCGTAGCAGATGGCGCTGAGCGAAGCAAAGCCGAAGCTGCTCGACATGTCCGGCTATGTGTGGACGGTTTTGTTCGCGGCCTGGCTCGGATGGGGATTCGACGTTTTCGACGGGCTTCTCTTCAACTTCGTCGCGCCGAACTGCGTGCCAACCCTGCTCGGCCTGGAACTCGGCTCCCCGGAAGCCAAGCAAGCCACCCTGCAATGGAGCGGGCTTCTGACGTCGATCCTTCTGATCGGTTGGGGCCTAGGCGGCATCCTCTTTGGAAGAGTGGCAGACCGGATTGGGCGCAAAAAGACCCTGATGCTCACGATGGCGATTTACTCTGTCGGCACAGCCCTGTGCGCCATCGCTCCGAATATGTGGATGCTGGTTCTCTTTCGCAGTGCGGCTTCGCTCGGGATTGGCGGCGAGTGGGCTGCGGGAGCCTCGATGGTCGCCGAGGTTGTGCCCGAGAAGAGGCGCGTGGAGGCGGGGGCACTACTGTACACATCCGCGCCGATGGGCCTCTTTCTCGCGACGTATGCCACTTATTGGGTCCAAGGAGTCATGTTCCCCGGATCGCCGGAGGTCTCCTGGCGCTACGTTTTCCTTTTCGGCCTGATCCCGGCGGCCGCAGCGTTTTTCGTACGGATATTCATCCGCGAGCCGGAGCGATGGCAGAGCGTGGCGGATCGTGTGCATCCCACCATCAAGGAGCTTTTCAGCCCCGAGGTGCGAAGGCTTACGATCAGCGGCTTTTCGATGGCGCTGATCGCGCTCGTCACGTGGTGGGCATGCAACGCGTTCATCTCGGTCATCGCGAGCGGGCTCGCGCAGACGGAAGCCGCCCGGCAGGGTCTCGAAGGCGCGGCAATTCAAAGGCTGATCGAGGATTGGAAGAAGCTATCGACCAACTGCTTCAACATCGGGGGCCTGATCGGGACGCTGCTGACCGTGCCGTTCGCCAAGTACCTGGGTCGCAAGCCGATGTTCGCGGTGTACTTTATCGCTTCCGCATTGGCGATCTTCGGAACTTTCGGGCTTAATTTGGAGCCCCACTCGCGGCTGTACGGCTATTTATTCATCGGCCTCACGGTCTTCGGTGTCTTCGGCGCGTTCACCTACTATCTGCCCGAGCTCTTCCCGACCAGGCTGCGCGGAACGGGGGCGGGGTTTTGCTACAACGCGGGCCGCTTCATCGCCGCGGGCGGTCCATTCCTCGTCGGAATGGTCGCCTCGATGGGCAAGGACGCGACTGCCACCGCGCTCCAGGTCCTCTTCTGGGTCGGAATCGTCCCTATCGTCGGGCTGTTTCTGCTGCCGTTGGTGATCGAAACCAAGGGGAGGGAGCTTGTGGATTAGGAGGGACGGGCCCATCGGGTAGTCTGAAATCACATGTGGCGATCCGGCGTCGCGATCGACCACCACGCACTAACGTATCGGCATGGACGCACTCGAGCAATTCGTCGTCTCGCCAAGCATATGCGATCGCCAAAGCATCGGGCGACCGGGCGGCGAGTTGCGAAAGCGCGCCTCCGAGGACATAGTTATCGACGTCGTCGGTCCAGGCGGTGATCCATTTCAAGCCGTCCAGCTCGGGTGGGAGATCATCGTGGCGAGGATGCGCGCGTCGTGGTTGCCGGTATGCCAAAGACGGCGGGCGAGCTCGTGGTCGGTCTTGATTCGCTTCTGAATCTTGCTTAGGCTCGAATACAAGACGCCGAACGCGGGCTCCTTTATGCCGTGGCGGGCGTAGGTCTTGCGGGTTTGCTCGCTGCCGAGAGCTTCAAGCTCTTGCATGACGCTCTCGGCAGTATGGGTTTCCGTTGCGGCCCTCATGGGCCTATCGTATCACATGCGGTCGAGCGGAAACGGCGGGCTGGCCAGCGGTTTTGCTGCCAGCGAAACCAGCAAGATCGCATTGTCGTCCGCCGCGATTCGATTGCTGGTCAGCTTTCCACAGTTTTGCACCGATGGATCAACGCCCACTCGCCGGAGGCTCGCACCCACACAGCGACGGGCTCCATGATCGACCCGCAATCCGCCGCGCGGTCACCGGGTGTTTCATCCAGGTGCACGCTGTGCAGGCATTGCGGGCAATGGTTTCGATGGGCCGTGCCGGCTCGGTCGTCCGTCGCGGTAAAGCCGCACCTTCTGCACCCGAACTCCGCCGCGCGTCTGTTCCGTACTTTCACTTATCATTCTTCCTTTCGCGCACGATGGCGCAAGGCGTGGCACGCGTGAGCGCGCCATAACAGCGAAAAAGGGACGCCGCCCCTCGGCGGCTGCGTTTAGCCGGTTCCGAGGGAGGCGCGGGTGATTACAGTGGTTAGTTTATTCATCGGGTCTATGCCTCCCTAGAGGGTGTACTATACCAGGTCTTTTGCAAGCGTGATCACTCCGGGGAGCCTTTGTAGCCCAGACGGGCGTTGATCGCCAGCATCGGGGCGTTGCGGGTGTCGTTGTCGGCTCTCACGGTGCGGTATCCCGCCTCGATGGCTCGCTTGGCGCTTCGGGCCTTTAGGGCTTTGGCGATGCCGCGGCCTCGGTAGTCCCGGTGGACGGCGGTCTGGGCTTGGAAGAGTTCGGCCTCCACGTCTGACCGGTAGAGATATGTGAAGCCGATGAGCTTTTCCTTGTCCCGAGCGACTTGGCTGATGTCCCATAGGAAGTCGGGATCGACCACGAACATCTCCTCGAATTGCTCGTAGGAGAAGGGAGTCGGCGGCTCGAGGCGCGGGACGTACTTGCGGAGCACCTCGAACAGCTCGTGCCATTTGTGCCGGAACTCCGTCGAGTCGACTTCGGCGAACGGTTGAAGGTCGACATCCACGCGATCCAATTCTTCGAGTAGTCCTGGCCGATGTCAGCCGTTCGCGTGTCGTCGCAGAGTCTCGTTGTGCTGAAACATCATCGGCACCTGATTGACTTTCGATGCGCTTACCGCGAAATGGTCGTGCCGAAAAAGCGTGAGTTTTTCTTGAAGCGGCCGCTGGGTCGCCAAACAGCGAAGGGTCCACCAGCCCATGAGGGCGGGCATTCTCAGCACGATTTTGCCATCCTTATTTTTGGCGGAAAATGCCGTCGGATCGATGTCGAGACCATCGGGC
>JACDEQ010000150.1:0-2040 GCA_013816225.1 Armatimonadota bacterium
GCTGGAGCGCCTCCCGAAAGAGACGATCATATTCGATTGGCACTACGCGGAGCGGCCATACGACTCCACCAGGCTGTTTCGCGACGCGGGCTTGGAGGTAGTCTGCTGCCCGGCGGTGCGCTCGTATGACTCCTTCTTCTGCCATCTAGGCGAAACCCGTGAGAACATCGACCAGCACGCCGAGGATGCACGGAAGCTCGAAGCGTTGGGTGTCCTCGTCACAACGTGGGAGTTTTCATATTTCACCAATTACCCATCGACTCTGCCCATTATTTACTCTGCGGGTCGGCGGCTGGCTTTCGGCGACGATTGGCACGAGGCGCTACTAACTGAGGGGGGAGAGAAGTACACCGGGATGGCGACCGCAATGGCGATCTGGGTGGAGCGGGCGTCTCCGTTCCTCGGGTGGCCCGGCTGGAGGCGGCTGCGGCAGTCGTTCGTGCTGAGCCAGAATCCGTTCTTCCTCTGGAGGGAATGGCGGGAGGAAGTCTGCGGCGAAGCTGGCAATCGGCTCTTGGCCGTCTGCGCGCACCATGCCGGCGAGTATCCCGCTGATTTCCTGAGACTATCGATCGATTGGGTTCGCGGAGTGGAGCGGGCATACGAAGCGTACGCGCTCCGCGAAACGGAGGAGGCTTGCGCTCGCTTGCGTGGTCTCGATCCGCTATTCGACGAGCTACACCGATGGATGGCCCACTTTGCTTCACTTGGGGGCTCGCAAGCCGATGTGGGAAGGGCCGCATTGTTGCGACGGCGTTTGCACGACGCTGTCGACGCGATCGAGAAACTGGACAACGGATACCAGCCGGGCTTCGAGACCATTACTCACCCCGCGTACGTTCCGGGCGACCAAGCCGCTTGGAGAACGGGACAGTATTAGTTCGCGACAATATTGACGAGCTTACCGGGCACAATGATGACCTTGCGCACGGTTTGTCCCACCGTGAACTGCTTGACCCTTTCGTGAGCCAGCGCAAGGCGTTCGAGTTCGTCCTTATCGATTCCGGTCGGTGCCGAAAGCGTCGCGCGGAGCTTACCGTTTACCTGGACGGCGATCGTCAACTCGTCTTTGACAAGTAGCG
Source organism: Armatimonadota bacterium (assembly GCA_013816225.1). Taxonomy (GTDB): domain Bacteria; phylum Armatimonadota; class Fimbriimonadia; order Fimbriimonadales; family ATM1; genus JACDEQ01. Next base: position 1,083 of record JACDEQ010000150.1, read on the forward strand.
ACGGGTCCGCCTTCGGCCATTCTTGGCTCGCCGTGAAGCTTTCGAGGCCCAGGTGGCTCCAAAGTTCGTCAGCGCTGTGCGGTGCCATGGGAGCGAGCAGCAACAGCAAAGTCTCCACAGCTTCCGACAAAGCGGCAGGCGAGACGTTCCCGGCCTTTACACCATCGGAGATCGAGTTCGAGAACTCCATGAGCGCGGCAACGGCCGTGTTGAACGCGAAGGCGTCGATGTCCTCGGTGACTTTTGCGATTGCGGCGTGTGTGGCGTAGCGGAGGTCTCGATCCGCTTGCTGATGATCCGAAGTCAGCTCTCTTCTCCAGTCTTTGGTGAACGTAGGCTTCGTTTCCGAAACCAGCTTGAAGACCCGGTTTAAGAACCGGATCGAGCCCTGCACGCGATCCTCGGTCCATTGAATCGTCTGCTCGAACGGGGCTTCAAACAGTTCATACAGTCTTAGCGCGTCGACGCCATACTTCTCAGCGGCTTCCTCGGGGGTGACGACGTTGCCTTTGGACTTGCTCATTTTCTCCCATCGCCAAAAAATCTGGTCCTTCGGCTGTGCGGCTGCTTCCGCATAGCTGAGCATGATTCCCGGCTCGCCGATCTGCAGGGTTTCGTTGCCGCGAGGTGCTCGGTACGGGGTGGGGGCGAGGAGCATGCCCTGGTTCCTTAGGGCGGCGAAAGGTTCGACGAACGTCAAGATTCCTTCGTCGAACATCGCCTTCGTCCAGAATCGAGCATACAGGAGGTGCATCACGGCGTGCTCCGCGCCGCCGACGTAGAGATCCACCGGCAGCCAGTGCGCCGCCAGCGCCGGGTCGAATGGCACCTCGTCGTTGTGCGGGTCGACGTAGCGCAGGAAGTACCACGAGCTGCAGGCGAACCCATCCATGGTGTCGGTCTCGCGCTCCGCTGGGCCGCCGCAGGTCGGGCAGGTGGTCACGACCCACTCTCGGGC
>JACDEQ010000150.1:2050-4066 GCA_013816225.1 Armatimonadota bacterium
GTAGCAATCGATCGGCATCCAGTAGCTGACCTTATCATCTGCGAAACCCTCGTACGCGTTGTGCGGGTCGCAAAAGCGCAGGAAGTACCACGACGAGCATGCGAAGCCGCCCATCGTGTCGGTCTCCCGCTTCGCAGGCCCGTTGCAAATCGGGCAATCGACGTTTACGAACTCAGGAATTCCCGCAAGGGGTGATCCGCCGGTTTCGGTCGGTTCATAGCTTTCGACATCAGGAAGGAGGACGGGCAGTTGACCCAGTGGCACTTCCACCGCCCCGCAGGACTCGCAGTGAATCATAGGGATCGGCGCGCCCCAATAACGCTGGCGGCTGATGAGCCAATCGCGCAGGCGATAGTTTACTTTGCGTTTCCCGATGCCCTTCGCCTCGGACCATTCGCCCATCTTCGCCTGCGCCTCCTCGCACGGCATACCGGAGAATTGGCCGGACTCGATCAGCACGCCATCCTCCGAGGCGAACGCAAGTTCAACCATCGCCCCGTCCTTCGGGGCAATCACCTGCTTGATAGGCAGTCCGAACTTTAGCGCAAACGCATGGTCGCGATCGTCGTGGGCGGGCACGGCCATGATGGCTCCAGTACCGTATGTCATCAAAACGTAGTCCGCTACCCAGATCGGGGCTTCTTTGCCGCTGTATGGATTGAGCGCGTATGCGCCTGTGAAGACACCGGTCTTTTCATGCGTAGTCGCCAGACGATCCTGATCGGACAGTCGTCCTGCATCTTCGACATAAGTATCGACTTCAGCCTTGTGCTCGTCGGTGGTGATCTGAGGCACCAGCAGGTGCTCGGGCGAAAGCACGCAAAAGGTAGCCCCGAAGACTGTATCGATGCGCGTGGTAAAAACCTTGAAGGATTCCTCTCGGCCAGCGACCTTCCATTCGAATTCGACGCCTTCCGAGCGCCCGATCCAGTTGCGCTGTTGTAGCTTGATTCCCTCGGGCCAGTCCAAGCCCTCCAGGTCGTCGATCAGGCGCTGGGCATAGTCGGTGATCTTGAAGAACCACTGCTTCAGCATCTTCTTCACGACCGGTGTTCCGCACCGCCAGCAGAGCCCACCCTCGACCTCCTCGCTGGCGAGCACCGTGCGGTCTTTTGGGCACCAGTTCGCGGGATATTCGCCCTGGTAGGCGAGCCCGCGGCTGTACAGCAGCAAGAATATCCACTGCGTCCACTTGTAGTATTCCGGGTCGGAGCTGTTGATCTCGCGCGACCAATCGTATGAGATTCCCATCAGATCGAGCTGCCGTTTGTAAGTTCCTGCGTAGTCTCGCACCATGTCGCGGGGATTGCGCTTCGTCTTGATCGCCTCCATCTCGGCGGGCAGGCCGAATGCGTCCCATCCCATGACGTGGAGGACGTTGTAGCCCTGCATGGTCTTCGCCCGGCAGATTACGTCGGTGGGGATATAGTTGCGAAGGTGCCCGACGCTGAGCCCCGCGCCGCTCGGGTACGGGAAGTACGGCAAACCGTAGAACTTCGGCCGGCCACTCGCTTCATGGGTACGGAAGAGGTCGGCTTCGGCCCATTGTTTCCGCCATTTGGCCTCGATCTGGGTGGGTTCGTAGCGCAGGGACATGAAGTAGGTGATATACCCTGTCCGCGTTACCTAAGATGAGAGCTTCTCGATGACTTCGAAGAGAGCTGGCGTCGCGTCGCCGCCCCTGCCCGAGTTTTCGAGAGCGGCAAAGAGCTGGTGTGTGAGGGCTGCGCCCGGGAGGCTAACACCGATCCCGCGGGCGGCCTTGAGAGCGTAAGCGAGGTCCTTTTGCTGGAGTTCGACGGCGAAGCCCGGGGTCCAATCGCGGGCGAGCACCTTGGGCCCGTAGTTCGTCATCGACCAGCTGCCGCCGGCACCCGAGCCGATCAGGTCGATGGCTTCGCCGAGATCGAGGCCGGCCTTCTGTGCGAATACGAGGCACTCGCTCATGCCGAGGACGCAAAGCGCAACGCCGATCTGGTTGGCCATTTTCATCATCTGTCCGCTGCCGACCTCGCC
>JACDEQ010000150.1:4076-5627 GCA_013816225.1 Armatimonadota bacterium
ACGTTTGACATTCTTGCCGTAGGCTGCCAGGATCGGTTCTGCGCGGTCGAAATTCTCTTGCGATCCGCCGCAGAAGATCGTTAACTCACCCGAGAACGCCCCTTTTTCACCGCCGGTTAGCGGGGCGTCCATGAATGCCAAGCCCATGTTTGTCAGTGTCTGGCTTATCGAGCGCGCCACCGCGGGCTCGATTGTGGAGTGATCGACGAAGAGTGTCCCGGGGGCCGCCGAGCCTGCCATTTCAGACACGACTTCTTCGACGTCCTCGCTTCGCGAAACGCAGATCAGAATAATCGAGCATCGGGAGGCAAGTTCTTCGAGAGAGTCCGCGAGCGCCGCACCCTTTTCGCGCAAGCTCTCGGCCTTGGATGGCGTACGATTCCAGACCATTACGTCGCGCCCCAGATCGATAAGATGCCCGGCCATGGGCGCACCCATCACCCCCAGGCCGACGAAACCTAAGGTCTCAGACCGGGGCAATCGCGATCCCGTCGATTTCCACGAGCGCGTCCTTCGGCAGCTTCGCCACCTGGACCGTGGCGCGCGCAGGAGGCTCGGAGCCGACCATCTCGGAGTATATGTCGTTGACCACCGCGAAGTCGGCCATGTCCTTTAGATAGATGGTCGTTTTCACGAGGTCTCCGGGATCGAGGCCGGCGGCATCCAGCAGACACCGCAGGTTCATGATCACCTGGCGAGATTGCGCCTCGATGGTGTCACCGGCCATGCTGCCGTCCGGCATCATGCCGATCTGGCCGCTGAGGAACAAGAACTTCCCTTGCGCGAAGATAGCTTGGCTGTACGGTCCGATCGCCGCCGGCGCCCGACTTGTGCTGATAACGTGTCTTTCCATCACTTCTCCCTTGAAACGATTGTACACGGCAATACGCGATATCGCCCGCTCGTTATTTGCATGGCGGAAGTTTTGTGTGTCAAGGTCTTTGTCGGAATGACCGCATCCGACGAGCAGGCAATCCGAGCGGCACAGCACAGCTTCATCCTCGAATGGGGGCGAATGAGTGGCAATTGGGGGATCAACCCGGCGATGGCGCAAATTCATGCGCTGCTGTTCATCACCGGCGAGCCGATGTCGATGGACGATATTATCGATCGCTTGCAAATCTCCCGGAGCAGCGCGTCGATGAACCTGCGCGACCTCATGGATTGGGGCGTGGTGCGCAAGTTTCGGAACCCGGGCGACCGAAAGGACACCTATGTCGCGGACACGGACGCGGTGACGATGGTCGCCCGCGTCGTCCGCGAGAGGAAGCGCCGCGAAATCGATCCGACCGTCGAGGCGCTGCAGGCGTGCATGCAGACTGCGCCTGCCGACACTGTCGAAGCGAAGCAGTTTCGCAGCCGCCTGTCGGAACTGCTGAAGGTTTTCGACGTTGTGGATTTCGCATTCGACTTCGCGATGGCTAACGAAGAGCGAATTAAGTTCATCGTCGAGAATCGGGAGCGTTTCAAGGAGCTGCTGGAGGGGCTCGTGCCGATGCTGCCAACAGAGGGAGACGCGGGATGATACCGGCAGAAGGCGGGCCGCGAAAT
>JACDEQ010000151.1 GCA_013816225.1 Armatimonadota bacterium
GGACGAAATGGCACCGAACCGCGTCGCAGATCGCACTTCTAATCCCTTAGTAAGTATCGGCTTCGGTAAAGATGGATGCGCCAAGTGCCCTGGCGATAAAACCGCCCTCGTCGGCCTCTCTAACCTCGCATATTAGCTCGATCGGTACCATATTCTGAACGGACTCCAATCACAGAACCTTCTCAGTGTCGGGCGCGAGAAGAGACAGCTTCCTCTTAAACGCCAACATCGGCCGCTCCTCCAACTCCGGCTCCTTCCCCTCGAGCATCGCTTCAAGCGCACGGCACTCGGAGCGTGAGAATTTCACCGCGTACATTCGGTGCTCCTCGAAGGCCTCGTAGGCCAAAGGCGCCACGGCGCGAGCACATTGTGCGAGGGCAAGCGCGTACTCCCGAATCTCATACTGGGCATGCGCGTCCGCCCGCAATTGAATGAAGTGGAAGAGGTTATGCAGGTCGATCTGCCAGTACCATTCGGTGTAAAGCGAAAGCGGCAAATTTATACGCGCGAGCTCGCGCGCGAGGCCGGATTCGATCATCTCCTCGTAATGTTTGTAGGTCGCCGCGTTCTCGGTTTCCAGGTGTCCGATGAATGCCGTAGCGTCCTCTAAAGGAATAGTCACCTCACCGCGTCCCTGTTTGTTCACCTGAGACTGCAGGCGAACCTCAGCGGTATCGGGCACATAAAACTCGTCCTTCATCACGCTGTACCGGCCGCTGATCTCGTTGAGCCGAGCCGTGCGGTGCCGCACCCACTGCCGCGCAACAAAAACGGGCATTTTGCAGTGAAACGTGAGCCCCACCTGCTCGAACGGCGAGGTGTGGTCGTTCTTCATCAGGTAGTCAATGAGGCCCTTGTCCTCCCGCACGGTCTTAGTCCCTTCGCCGTAGCTCACTCGCGCCGATTGCACGATCCTCGAATCGCCGCCCATATAGTCGACCAGGCGCACAAAGCCCTTGTCGAGGACCTTGATCTCCTGGTCGATAAGTGCTTCGGCTTCGGGGATGATAAGGCGCGCCATCGGATGAAGTTTACACCGTTCCTGGCCTGCCGGAGGGCGACGCTTTAGCTAGCCGAACGCCGAACTAGCTGATCGCGACTCGTAATCCATCGTACGACAATGCCACCCTGGCGGGCAACCTCGAAACCCACTCGTCGTATTCGTAGTCGTGTGCCAAATGCGTTAGGTAGGCCTGTTGAGGCCGCAACTCCTCGATGACCTCAAGAGCCTTTTCCAGATGGAAATGTGTCGAATGCGGGGCTATTCGCGTCGCATCCACAATCAAGGTCTCGAGGTCCATCAGCCTCTCTTCGGCGGAGGGTGGAATCTCGCTCACGTCCGTTAGGTAAGCGAAGCCTCGAATCTTGACACCGAGCACCGCCAGGGAACCATGCATCACTTCGAAAAGCTCGATGTCCGGATCGAGAACTGCAGGAGCCTCATGCAATTCGAAACTCGGCACGCCTCCACCGATCTGGCCGGGCGTGTGCAGGGCGTAAGGGACCATGCGGCGAACGACGTCGAGCACGGGCGCCTGCGCGTAAATCGGAAGGGGGCGGCCCGTGACATCGTTGAAGCGCCGAAGGTCATCGAGACCCATGACATGGTCGGCGTGCGCGTGCGTAAGGATCACCCGGTCTGTGAAAGCGATCCTCTCGCGGCAAAGCTGCAGGCGAAGCTCAGGCGGAGCGTCGATAAGCGTGCTGAAGCCGTCGCCCGGTAGGTATAGCGCCGAGCGCGTCCGCTTGTTCTTGGGGCTATCGCTGAGGCAAACCCTGCATACGCACCCGATCATCGGCACGCCGTGGCTGGTCCCGCAACCGAGCACGATCGCCCGATCGATTCGCGTGGCCTAGACCTGCCCTGTCTTGATCAGCACGAGCGAGGCGATGTAGGCGGTCGGCACTTCGGTGTAGGACGAAATGCGCTCCAGGCACCGGGCGTAGTTGCGGTTATCCTCGTCGCTCATTCCCGGATTGATCAGGTCCGAGCAGAGGTCCACGCAGCGATGCATGAACTTGGCGCGCACTTGCGGTAAGCCCTTGTGAGTCAGCTTGCCGAACTCGCGAGCCATCTGGTCGTAAATCTTGTCCCAGGACGACGCGACCTTCTTGGACTTCTTCTCGCGCTCGGCGGCTTCGGCGGAAAGGCGCTCCGTGGTTGTTCGCTTTCGCTTAATCGCCTCCCAGTGATTGATCGTTATGCCGTCGATCACCTCGACCTTCGTCGCCCGGCCGATTCGCTTCGAGAGCTCTTGCTCCATGATGCGGACCACGTTCAAGAGCTGCAAATGCCCTCGCGCCTCCGGGTCATTCTCGGAGATCCCCACGACGAAAGTGCCGTCTTCGAACGTAATGGGGATGGCGACGTTAAGCGCGGTCCAAACGCCCACTCCGGTCACCTGCTTCTTAATGGAATCGACGGAAGCGTTCCAGGCATCGTAAAAGTCGATCACGGCTAGCGATTATGGCAGACAGACGCTGAAGGTTATCCCTAAACGGTATCTTTATGCCCATGGACCCTTACCTCGTTCGAGCTTTAGAAATGACGCCGCGCCTCGCCGAGCGCGAGATTCGGGCGGCGGACGGCGCTTACGATGCCCGACCTGACCCGCAACGCTTCTCGATGAGAGAAGTCATCGCGCACCTCGCCGACTGGGAGCCGATCATGCTGACGCGAATCAAGGTCGGCGTGGATACGCCGGGCGGCGATATCCAAGCCTTCGACGAGGGCCAAATGGCTATCGACCACGACTACGCGTCTTCGAACCCCATCGAGCGAATGGGAGCGTGGAAGCAGTCCCGACTTGCGACGATCGACTTTATCCGTGGCCTCGCCGAGGAAGATTTTGGCAAGAAGGTAGTTCACCCCGAGAGGGGCGACATGTCTGTGGGGGACATCGCCCACATGCTCGTGTCGCACGATATCTACCACCTCGAGCAGCTTGCGACTATGTCTCACGACAAAACGATCGACACTTGGTAAAGGATCAGACTGAAGACTGGAGACTGTAGATAGGAGAAATCCCAGTCTCCGGTCTCCAGTCTCCCAACGGGCCGTGGGTAAACTCCAGATCGGAATGAGCGACTACCTGCCGATTTTGCTGCTCCTCCTCTTGGCGGCCACGATCGCCGGGGCGATGGTGGCGCTGTCGTGGCTGCTGGGGCCGAAAAAGATCACGCCGTATAAAGAGTCACCCTACGAGTGCGGCGTCGCTCCCCTCGGCAACGCACGCGAGCGCTTCCCCATCAAGTTTTACCTCGTCGCGATGCTCTTCATTCTATTCGACATCGAGGTCGTTTTTCTTTGGAGCTGGATGGCGACATACAAGGAGTGGCTGGACGCAGGCAACCCGGCGGCGCTCTACAGCTTCTGGGCGATCATGGTTTATATGGCACTGTGGTTCCTGGGCGACGCCTATGTGATTCGCTCGGGAGCCCTCGAATGGGAGGAATCGGCCACTCTGCACCCCGCCAAGCTCCCCGAGCCGAAGCCCGAGACCGCGCCCGCCCCGATCTCCGAACCCGCGAGGATTCCCGGCTAGTGCCCGCGCCTATGGAGGGCCTCGAAAGGCTCGAGGCCGTTCGCATCCAGGAGAAGTTTCCCGGCGCGGTGGTAGAGGTCAAGAGCTTCCGCGACAACTTGTTCGTTTGCGTGAAGAAGGATAGCCTCCGCGAAATCGCTCTTTTCCTGCGCGACGACCGCGATTTCGAATACAAGCTCTTCTCCGACTGCACCTGCGTCGACTACAGCAAGTGGGAGCACGAGCGTGATTTGCCCGAGCGATTCGAGGTTGTTTACAACCTGTTTTCCCTAAAATACTATTCGCGTATCTTCTTGAAAGTCGGCGTGAACGACGGCGAGAAAGTTCCTTCGCTGATTCCGGTCTACGAAGGCGCCAACAATTCGGACCGCGAGGTTTGGGATTTATTCGGCGTGGTCTTCGACGGCCATCCATCGTTGAAAAGATTTCTGCTGCCGGAAGATTGGGTCGGCCATCCATTGCGAAAAGAAGTGCCGCTGGGTGGCGAGGACGTCGATTTCGCGCAAGGATTTCGCGGGCCGGCGGTCGAGGACATCTCGATGCCGCACGCGGGCGAGAGCTTCGAAGGCAAGACCGGCTCCGAGGACGTGGCGGGAAGATGAGAGTCGAAGAACAAGAATTCATCCCGTCGACCGAAACGGTTTTCCAGCGGACCGGCGAAAACACGATGGTTGTGAACATGGGGCCGCAACACCCCAGCACGCACGGCGTCCTACGCGTTATTTTGGAATTGGAAGGCGAGACCATCGTCAACCTCGAGTGCGTTATAGGTTATTTGCACACCGGGATGGAGAAAGAGGGCGAGTATCAGCAATATCTGAAATGCGTGACGATGACCGACCGCATGGATTATCTTGCGGCGAACAGCAACAACTTGGCACATGCGCTTTCAATCGAGCAACTATTAGATATCGAAATCCCGCCGCGCGGCCAAGCCTTGCGAGTGCTTCTCACCGAGCTGAGCCGGATTGCATCGCACTGCGTTTGGCTCGGAACGCACGCCCTCGACCTCGGCGCAATGACGCCGTTCTTCTGGATATTCCGCGAGCGCGAAAAGATTCTGGACATGTTCGAGATGTTCTCCGGCGTAAGGATGATGCCGAGTTGGATTGTTCCCGGCGGCTTGCGCGGAGACATGCCTGACGGTTTTGAAAAGAAATTACGCGCCTTTATCAAGGAATTCCCGAAGGCATTGACCGACGTGGAAGCGCTATTGGTCGAGAACCCGATTTGGAAGGAAAGGACAATCAACGTCGGCCAGATTTCAATCGAGCATGCGCTGAATCTCGGCCTTTCCGGGCCAATTTTGCGCGGCTCGGGTCTTGCGTGGGATTTGCGAAAAAGCAATCCATATTCCGGCTACGAGAAATACGATTTCGGGATTCCGGTCGGAAAGAACGGCGACGTTTACGACCGCTTCTTAGTGCGACTCGCCGAAATGCGCGAGTCGCTGAAGATTGTTGAGCAAGCCATTGATGGCTTACCCGGCGGCCCATGGAGCAGCGACGATAGAAAAGTCGTCCCGCCGCCGCGAGAGGAATTGGATAATTCGATGGAATCTCTCATCCACCATTTCAAATTGTGGACCGAGGGTTATCACCCGCCGGTTGGAGAATCCTACGTCGGAATAGAAGGGCCGAAGGGCGAAATCGGCTGGTACATCGTTAGCGACGGCAGCAACCGCCCATATCGCTGGCACGTCCGTCCGCCGAGTTTGTTGAATTTGCAAGCGCTGAAACCGATGTGCATTGGGCGCATGATTGCCGACGTGGTCGCGATTATCGGGAGCATCGATATCGTTTTGGGAGAGATCGACCGGTGACGTTTTACGTTTTGCGCTTTACGTTTTACGTTGCCCTATTGCGAACCGACCTGTCGACTCAAGGCCAAGATTACGCAAAACGCAAAACGTAAAACGCCCATGAACCCCATTCAACTCACTAACGGCAAGTCCCGTCCGAAAGCACCGCGCCTCGACGAAGTGCAGCTGCGATTTAGCGACAAAGGGGTGCGCGAACTCGAGAAATTGCTAACCCACTACCCGGATAAGAAATCCGCAATGCTTCCC
>JACDEQ010000152.1 GCA_013816225.1 Armatimonadota bacterium
GGCCGGGCCTCAGGAGTGCCGGGTCGAGAACGTCGGGCCGGTTGGTGGCCGCGATCATGATGACGCCGGAGTTCGGATCGAATCCGTCCATTTCGACGAGCAACTGGTTTAGAGTCTGCTCGCGCTCGTCGTGGCCGCCACCGAGTCCCGCGCCGCGCTGGCGTCCGACGGCGTCGATCTCATCGACGAAAATCAGGCTCGGGCGATGTGCCTTGGCAGTTTCAAAAAGGTCTCGCACGCGGGCAGCGCCCACGCCGACGAACATCTCGACGAAATCGGAGCCGCTGATATGGAAGAAGGGCACTCCGGCCTCGCCGGCGACCGCGCGCGCAAGGTGCGTCTTGCCGCATCCTGGGGGACCCGTAAGCAGAACACCCTTCGGAATCTTAGCGCCGAGCGCCACATATTTCTTCGTGTTCTTCAGGAAGTCGACGATCTCTTCGAGCTCGGCACGCGCCTCGTCGATACCGGCGACGTCCTCGAACGTCACTTTGGGAATGCTCTCGTTCACGCGGCGAGCCTTGCTTCTGCCGAAGCTCAGCGCTTGGTTGCCGCTAGCCTGCGCCTGTCGGATAAAAAAGAACCAAAGTGCGACCAGGATGGCGATGGGAACGAGCAGCGTGATGAGCGTAGCCATAAGCCCATCACTAATCATCGGGTCTTTGAAGTTAACCGCGACATTGTTCCCGCGGAGCGTCTTCAAAAGGTCGGCGCCGAGCGGGGTTTGCTTCTCGACCGCGTTCACGATTCGCTTGCTCTCGTCTGTGTATGTGGCGGTGATCTTGTCACGCTGCCACGAGACTTCGCGCACGAGCTTTCCTTCGGCGTCTTCGAGGAGCTGAGAATAGCTAATGTGCTCCGGCCCTGGCGTAAAGATGCCACCACCGCCGCCCATCGTACTGATAAAGTAGATGAGCCCTGTCAATAAAATGATGGTGATGAAAAGTGTCCTGATTCGGCTGTTCAAAAATTCCTCCGGACGGCGCGGCGCCCTTCAATGAGTCCTACGCCTTGCGAGGCATATGGGTTTCTACACGTTAGGGCGCGAAGGCAGACAATTATACCGCTTCGCGGGTTCCGAGCGGGTTCAAGCGCATAGCCAGTCTGCGGCCGGCACCCGTTACTTTGACGCGATCGGCGATCGAAATGGCAGGAATCCAAATGGGTCCGATCATATCGTGAACGATCGGCAGCTTGGCCTTCATGCCGGATGTTACGTGGGAGTTAGTCAGCAAATCTTGCAGTTTTCGTTCACTTTTCGCTCCGTACGGCTGCATCCGATCACCCGGCTCGAACGGTCTGACGTACAGATTCCCCTGGGCCTGACCGGGGTCGATGACGGCGGTAAGGGAGGCGCGCTCTCGAGCGGGCTCCTCGCTTGTTTCCCAGGCCACCAATGACCACCTCATCTCGTCGCTGATCGTTTCTCCGGGGATTGTCAGTGGCTGTCGATAGGACGGCATGCGCCTCAGACTTCTCGCCCGGACTGTCTCCGCGTCGATCTCGACTACGGCTAGGCCGCCCTCGAACGTGATAGCGACCTCTTCGCCCAACCTGATGGCATCGGCGGACTTCTGCGCTTGTTCAAAGTCGGCAGCGGCGCCCAGAGCTCCGGCGAGCAGCCGAATGCCTCTACGAACAATAGCGAAAGGATAATGGCGCAGCCGGCCGGTGCTCAATACGATTTCCAGGTCGGCCACCAGGAACTGAAGGGGATGCTCGTTCGCGATCTCGGAATTCTCCAACATCGCGGCCGCCATCGCATCCAAGAGGGCGTCTTCTTCACGGAGGATGTCGGCGAACCGCGACGCGCTGTCAACGGCTTTTGAATTGAGGCGTTCGAGCGCCGGAATCACATTCGACCGAATGTCCACCCGCGCGAACTTGGAGTCCTCGTTTGCCGGGTCGTCGTGGAACCACAGGCCGTTTTCCTCGCAATATCTCCTCGTCTCGTGCTTGCGTGCCCAAAGGAGCGGACGAATCACGTAATCCCTCTCGATCGGAATACCCGCGAGGCCGGCCATCCCCGATCCGCGCGCGAGGTTCATCAACATGGATTCAGCGTTGTCGTCGGCGGTGTGAGCGGTCGCCACCTTAGCGCCTAGTCGCCGGTTGACTTGGTGGAAGAACTCGTATCTAGCGTTGCGGCCGGCTTCTTCGATACCGACTTTCGTCGCCGTGGCAATGGCGGGCACATCAGCGTGGCCGGACAGGAAAGTCGCGCCGATGCTGTTGGCGAATTGCTCGCATCGCTCCTGTTCATCGCCTGCTTCCAGCCTCTGGCCGTGGTGGAGATGTGCGGCAACCACGTCGTAACCGGCCCGATAGAGGAGGTGAAGCAGGCAGGTGGAGTCCGCGCCCCCGGAATAGCCGACGGCTACGCTCCGGCCGGACTCTAGGAGACTATGTTTTGCGATGAACGCCTGAAGTCGCGTCAGCATGGGAATGAATGGGGCGGCGAATGGGTTTTGAACCCACGACCTCCTGAGCCACAGTCAGGCGCTCTACCCCTGAGCTACCGCCGCCACGAGCCGGATATTGTACCCAAGGCTAATCGATAAACCAGCCCACAAGGTCGATCCGGTAATGCCAAGGAAACATAAACGATGGCCCCGTCGACCGCGCTCCCACGCGGGCGAGAACAGCGTTCGTGTTCGGATCGACGAAGTTGGACTGAGGGCCGGGCGCGGCTGCTGCATGCGTCGCATCGGACACGCCGATCGGATCTACCCGAGCAAGCACCCACTGGCCGGTGACGAAGTTGAACATCTCGATCCTTTGCTGCAGGTTGTTCGTCGATCCGGCGGATTCGACCACGAAGAACATGGATGTCGGGTTGGACGTGCCCGAGGTCGCGCCGAAGTCTTCTTCCGTCGCAAGCCCATATCCTTCCGTAATAACTTGCGGGTCGAACGAGCCGGTTGTGTATACCTTGAGAACTACGGCGGTGTCGGCGTCCACGTCGATCTGCTCGACATTGTCGACGGCCGACGCGCTTTGCCCCAGAACGTTTGTGTTAGCCTGGCTATAAGCGACAAGATCGAGATTGCTGAGTCCCTCGATCTGATTAGGGTTTTGCGTCCCATTGAAGAGCACGTGACGATTCCATACGAGAGTTGCTTTCTCGCCGGTGAACATCGAGCCTTTGCAGAGCTTGAACCGCCGGATTCCGCCCACAGGCGCGGCAATCTCGTCTTCGAAAAGGTCCGGCCCGTTGGCATAGGCTTCGCCGAGGTCCAGGTAGCCCCAACCGAAGGTTCTGTTCCACTTGGAGCCAACGACGGGTCCGTCGTCGCCGGTTAGCTGTGTGTTGTTGTCGTCCCACGCATCGGCGGCATTCAGGAGTACCGCTTTGCCTCCGTAGGTCGTCGTGGCTCCGAGCTGGCGGACGAGCAGAAAGCCGCCGCCCGTATGTGGAGACGCAGAACTTGTTCCGCCCAGGTTGACGAAGCCGCTCCCGAAATTCCGAGTGGTCATCGTGTCGGTGCCGGGCGCGGTGATATCGGGCTTTTTGCGGCCGGCGAGCGTCGGCCCGCGGCTGCTCGAGCCGGTGATGATGTCGTCGTTCCGTGTTGCTGTGTTGCGGTCGTCCATATTCGCGGAGGCCATCAGATTGAAGGCCGGCGCCGGGTGGGTGATGGTGGTCGTCCCGTATCCGTTGTTACCGGTAGACTTGCTCACCATGACATTGAACTTGGAGATCGCCCCGTCGAAAAACTGGTCGAACGCGCTGTAATCCACGTCGTTCGCACGACCGTTGCCGAAGCTGTAATTGATAACTTCAGGTTTCTCGGAGGTCATCGTAACGAGGTAATTCATGCCAGCCATCGATGTCGTTTCGAATCCAGCCTGAGCAATACAAATCGTGTCGCATCCGAACGCCATTCCCGTATACGTGGCGTCACCCGAAGCGAAGATTCCGGCCATGCCGGTGCCATGGCCATCAGGGTCGGTTGTGCCGAAATTGCTCTCGAAGCGGTGCCCGGCAAAGGCCGGGTGGGCTTGGTAAACACCCGTATCCAGAACGCCCACGTCGAGCGTCCCGCCCGAAAGGCCGTTTGCCCAAAATCCGGTCACGAGCCCGAGGGATGTCTTGTGTTGGTCGAGTTCTGGGTTGCCGCTTCGATCGGCGTCCACCCAGGCGATACGCGGATAACGGGCAATCTCGATAAGGCGGCTATTCGGAACGGTCGCAAACATAGCCGGCACAACGGTGACGACACCTTTCACCCTACCGCCGCGGCTACGAACGTAGCCATCGTTTGGGAGAAGTCGGTCGCGACCAACGAACCGATTCGCCTCGCGATCTCGTTGGTCTGCGCGGCCTGAAGTCTGTCGATTTCGCCGAGAAGGATTTCGCGCTCATTTGGTCCGCAGGCAGAAGCGGGCTAGGATCGCGTCTTTCGTCCTCAGGACGAATTGCGCCGGCCGCCCTGTTGCTGCGCGAAAGCTGTCTTAACCGCCAGCCCATATGAGCAATGTCCGGACCGTACATTCGCCGGACACTTTCCGATACAGCGTGCCCGGGCTGATTGGCGAGGTAGATCACGACCGACGACGTCCCACCTGGATTCCGCAGAGCGGCTCCGAGTGCCGCAGGCGATAACTTGCCGTCCATCGGTGCGGATTGCGCGGCAGTAACTGTGCTCAGGACGCAGATTGCAATAAGTGTTCTCAATGGCTTCTCCTAACACTAGATTCTAACCGGAAATGCCGCGAGCAAGTGCGATTGCGAGTGTATACCGTCGCCGCGCGTGTATTCGTTAGCGGGACCCTAGGAGTCTTGCTCAGCGCTCGGATAGCTTCCCAAGACCGTTGTTTTCAGCGCCAAATTCTTCAGCGACCAGACGGCTCGGATCATATTCTCATCCATTCGGTGCCCGACGCAGTCGATGAAGAACATGTACTCGAACGTCGCGCGCTGTGCCGGGCGCGATTCGATCATCATTAGGTTGATGCCTTCATCGACCAGTACTCCTAAAGCGCGGTAGAGTTCACCGGGGCGGTTACGCAAGTTGAACATGAGGCTGGTTTTATCTCGACCGGTCTTGGCAGGCTCGTTGAACCCTACAACGAGAAAGCGTGTCTTGTTGTGTGGATTGTCCTGAATATGCTCCGCAAGAATCGGAATGCCCACGGTCTCTGCCGCAAGGCGATTGGCGATCGCGGCCCCTTTCGGGTCGCCGAGAGCTTGCTGCGCGGCCTTGGCCGTAGGTACCACCTCGACGACCTCGGCTCTTGGCAAATGCTCGGCGAGCCATCTGCGGCACTGGGTTGCCGGTTGTGGCCCGGCGAACACCCTTTCGATTGCATTCAGCGAATCCGCGGCGCTCACCAGATGGTGGTGAACGTCGACGTACAATTCGGAACAAATCTTCACGTTCGTGAGCGGGAACATGTCGAGCGTTGCGGGGACGACGCCGGCGATCGCATTTTCGACGGGCACTACCCCGTAATCAGCGTGGCCCTGCTCGACTTGGCGGAAAACATCCTCGATCGAATCGCGGGGCTGAAGGTCGGAGCCGTGCCCGAAAACCTGGATGGCGGCGACGTGGCTGAACGTTCCGGGCGGCCCCCAATACGCGGCGGCCAGCGGTT
>JACDEQ010000153.1 GCA_013816225.1 Armatimonadota bacterium
CCTCTACCGGGTCTCCCACCGGCGTGTCACAAAACGAGCACCGCATGACAATCATATATTAGAAAGCAGCGCCAGTGGCTGCAGAACGAAACTAATGCCTTAGCGGGTTCTTTGCTCTCTCCTCTCTCCCGCTAGGGCAATTTTTTTGTCTTCTCCGCCATGGACCTCAGACTTTTTCGGCTTTCCGCAACTTTATGTCACAGATTAACCACGAGCGGCCAATTAGATAGTAAGAACGCAGTTCTGCAAAGGCTGCGAACGAACTGAGCGATCCAACGATCGGGCAAGCCCCACAAGGTAGCCACGAACCGAGAGATCGACGAAAAAACGGAATGCCTTGGCGGGTTTCCTCTCTCTCCTTTCCCGCCAGGGCAATTTTTTGCCTGGCCAACGTAGAATCTGGTCATGGCGTACTTGATCGGCACCGCTGGCCACGTGGACCACGGCAAGACAACGCTCATAGCAGCGCTTACCGGAATCGACGCCGATCGTCTTCCGGAAGAGAAAGCACGAGGCATGACCATCGACCTGGGCTTCGCCTACATCGAGTTGCCGGAAATTGGCAGGGTGAGCATTGTCGACGTCCCAGGACACGAGCGCTTCATCAAAAACATGCTTGCCGGAGCATCGGGAGTCGACGTCGCTTTACTATGCATCGCGGCCGACGAAGGGGTGATGCCCCAAACCCGCGAGCATTTTCAAATCCTTTACCTTTTAGAGGCAAGAAGAGTGGTCGTTGCCTTGACGAAATGCGACCTTGCCGATGGGGACTCGCGCGCTTTGGCAGAACTCGATGTACGGGATCTGCTCACAGGCTCGCCATACGCCGGTGCGCCCATCCTCGAAGTTTCGGCGCATACCGGCGACGGCCTCACTGACCTCAAGGATGCTCTCGCCAAAGCCCTTGCTTCACTCGGCCCACGTGAGCAAACCCAAAGTTGGTTCTTGCCCATCGACCGAGTGTTTACGGTCGCCGGACATGGAACGGTCGTTACCGGTACGCTGGCCGCTGGCACCATCAAGCCCGGCATCGAGGGAGAACTCATGCCCGGCTCTGCAAAGGTCCGGATCCGCGGCATCCAAACGCACGGACAGCAAGCTGATCATGCTGAGGCCGGGCAGCGGACCGCGCTCAACGTCGCAGGTATCCGAAAGGAGGCGCTTCACCGAGGCCAAGCTGTGGGAGCACGCGGTGCCCTTTTTGAAACGACCTGCGTTAATGTGAGGCTTGCGCCGGTTGCGGACATCAAACACGGCCAGCGCGTGAGGCTGCACGTCGGGGCGGGAGAGTTCCTCGGCAAGCTCTTTCTGTTTGACGAAGCGCCTGGATTTGGCCAGATTCGGTTGGAGGGGGAGATCGCATGCGCTCAGGGCCAACGTGCCGTCATTCGCAAATACTCGCCGCCGACCGTGCTTGCGGGGGCCGAGATCGTGACACCGAACGCCCAGACCAGGCGCAAGAGCGACAAGCAGATCGCCGGGATCGCGGGCGGCGCCGGTGGATCGGCGGCCGGCCTGCCCGAACGCATCATGGTTGAGTTGAAACGATGGCCAACAGGAGCGGAGACGGAGACGATTTGTGAGGCGCTCGGCCAATCGCCGCAGGCGCTGGGCGTAGCGTTCGAATCCCTCAAACAAGACGGCAAGGCGTTAGGGTTCGCCGGCCGCTGGCTCGACGCCGACCAATACAAAGAGTTCGTGGAGCGTATCCGAGCAGCCACAATGACGCTGCACGGACAGAACCCTCAAGCCGCAGCAGTCTCGAAGAATCGGGTCGTGGC
Organism: Armatimonadota bacterium; assembly: GCA_013816225.1. Lineage (GTDB taxonomy): Bacteria > Armatimonadota > Fimbriimonadia > Fimbriimonadales > ATM1 > JACDEQ01. Next base: position 1,782 of record JACDEQ010000153.1, read on the forward strand.
CGAATCCGGCATCGAATGGCAACCCAAGGCATTTGATCGGCTCACAGCGAAGATGGCCGAGGACGGCCAAATCGAGCTGCATAGAGGCGACCTGAGGCACCCCAACTACAAGATATCGCTGAACGAGAAGCAAGCCGCTCTGCTCGATCGGACGCTATCCGTCATGAAATTGCATGGGGCGGTCGCCCCTTCCATGCAAGATCTAGCGCTCGAGGTCTGCGCGCCGCCGCAAGCGGTCTCCGAAATGATCCGCCTCGGCGTTGAAACCAAGCAAATTATCAAAGTCGAAGAGAATCTGTTTTATCCGGTCGAAACGCTCGACGAACTAAAGAGAAAGCTGCGTTCGTTGCCAAAGACGTTTACGGTCGCCGAATTTCGAGACGTGACCGGCTCGTCGCGCAAATATGCCCTGCCGATACTACAGTATTTCGACGAAACGAAAATCACGAAACGAATCGGCGATGAGAGAGTTGTTATCGGTTAAAATTTCGAAAAGCGATGGCGCAAAAGCGTCCAAAAGGCTTCGACCCCGTCCGTCCACCTTATTTTTTTCCCTGCCGATTTCGATCTTGGTTCGTAACTGATCGGCAACTCTTTAATTTCGTAACCCATGCGCAGGGCCTTCCCCGTTACCTCGGGACAAAACTCGAAACGGTTGCATTGCAGGTTCATGACACGCAGAACATCTGTGCGAAAAGCTTTGTAACATGTAGCTTCGTCGGAAATCTTTGTGAAATACAGAGCTCGGACGAACCACGTGAGCAATACATTGACGATTTTATTTGGCAGCGCCATTTTCGGATGCATGCCGTGAGTAAATCGCGATCCGTACACAACATCAGCCTTACCATCCAGAATCGGCTGAACCAGGCGCGGAATATCGTCGGGGTCGTATTCCATGTCCGCGTCCTGGATTACCGTAACCTTCCCTCTCGCAACGGCTATTCCCGCCCTGATCGCTGCGCCTTTCCCCTGATTTTTCGCCTGGGTTATGTGAACGACCTCCCGTTGCCTACCATGCATGATTTCCGAGGACTTGTCAGTCGAAGCGTCGTCGACGACGATGATTTCCTTGTCGAGCGGCAACGCGGAAAGCTTATCGAGAACCCGCCCGAGCGTAGCCTCTTCGTTATAAACCGGGAGAATGATCGACACGTCCACTGAGTTCATTGTGGTGGGGGGGCAACGCTCTGGGATAATAGATTACTCCGTGGCGGGCGATTCATGAAGAAACTGGACTGCATCATCCGGGTCAATAAGCTCGAGGAGGTCAAAGCGGCTCTCGAGCAAGCAGGCATCGTCGGGATGACGACCGAGCCCGTTCGCGGCCATGGCCGACAGCAAGGCCGTACGGAACTTTATCGGGGGAGCACGTACTCGATCAACCTACTTCCGAAAGTGCGCATCGAAGTCGTCGTGCGCGATAATCAACTGGAGCAAGCGATCGAGGTCATTTCAGATGTCGCGCGATCAGGCGAAATCGGCGACGGCAAGATCTTCGTTTCCGAGGTCCTCGACGCGATCCGCATACGCACCGGAGAACGCGGCGAATCAGCCTTATAGTCTATAATCAGCTACGAATTATCGCAAGCCCACGGCTTGCGTCTTCTGAGATTAGAGAGCTAAATGAACACTATCACCAACGATATCAAAGATCCTTCGCTCGCGTCTGAAGGCGTGCGCCGCGTCGAATGGGCTGCCCGAGACATGCCCGTCCTCAAGGCCATCGCCGAACGATTCGAGGCTGAAAAGCCCCTCGCCGGCCAGCGCATCACCGCTTGCCTTCACGTGACAACCGAAACCGCGAACCTTCTGCTCACGCTGAAGGCCGGAGGTGCCGAAGTTGCGATCTGCGCGAGCAACCCGCTCAGCACTCAGGACGAGACGGCCGCCGCGCTCGCCGAGGTCTACGGACTTCAGACCTTCTGTATCAAGGGAGAGGACAACGACACCTACTATCGCCACATCAACCAGGCCCTCGACATCAAGCCGACGCTGACGATGGACGACGGCGCCGACACGGTGGGCATCATCCACAGTGAGCGGCGGGAACTGATCCCCGGGATCATCGGTGGAACGGAAGAGACCACAACCGGCGTCATCCGGCTTCGCTCCATGTCCAAGGACGGCGTTCTCGCCTATCCGATCGTCGCAGTAAACGACGCAGACACCAAGCACCTCTTCGACAACCGCTATGGCACTGGCCAGTCGACCCTCGACGGAATTCTCCGAGCCACTAACGTGCTCCTCGCGGGACGCAAAGTCGTCGTCGCAGGCTACGGCTGGTGCGGCAAGGGCATCTCGATGCGCGCCAAGGGCCACGGCGCCCAGGTCATCGTCACCGAAATCGACCCAACCAAGGCAATCGAGGCTGCGATGGACGGCCACGAGGTCATGACGATGGACAAGGCGGCCCCTATCGGCGACGTGTTCATCACCGTCACCGGCTGCAAAGATGTTTTGGCGGAGCGCCATTTCGCGAAGCTGAAGGACGGGGCCATCATTTGCAACTCGGGCCACTTCAACGCCGAGATCGACATCGCGGCCCTCGAAAGGATGGCAACTAAGCGGGGCGCGCGCCCGTTCGTCGACGAATACGTGTTCGCCGACGGTCGCAAGACGTACCTCCTGGGCGAAGGCCGACTGATAAACCTCGCCGCCGCCGAAGGCCACCCGGCGAGCGTCATGGATATGAGCTTCGCCAACCAGGCCCTCTGCTCAGAGTGGATGGTCAAGAACGCCGCGACCCTAGACAAGGGCGTTTACACGGTTCCCGAAGAGATCGACAAGCAGGTCGCCAGCCTCAAACTCGATACGATGGGCCTCGAAATCGACGAGTTGACCCCCGATCAGGCTCGCTACTTGTCGAGCTGGACGGAAGGTACCTAGGCTCCCTTCACCCTCGGAAGGGTGAAGGGAGCCTAGTTCGTTGCCATGGCATCGGAGGACGTTCGAGAACTGTCGCTCAAGGGCTCCAATGGTTCCCTCACGTTTCGTACGACGGGCGTGGGAGACTCGCTCCCGAACTTTATCGACATCGAGGTCGAGGCTCAGGGCTTCCGAGGCAACGCCTATTTGGAAGGTCTGGACACCCAGTTTGTCGGATTCGTAAGGGAGCTTGAGGAACGGTTCGCACAGCATCGCGGTTTTGCAATCCTGGAATCGCTGAACGGCAACGAAATGCGCATTGACTTCGACAAGTTGGGGCACGTCGAAGTTAGCGGGCGAATTCGAAATGTTGGTGAGGATGCAACATGCTTGCAGTTCTCCTTTGGAACCGATCAGACATACATCGGTCCATTAATCATCCAACTGCGCGAATTCATACCGTGAATCGAGCTACTTCCGCAAAGTCCTCCGCCGCTCAATCAGTATCGCGTAGCCGTACAGGGCGGACCACACCAGCAGGGGCGGAATCAATAGAGCTATCTTGAATTGCATCGAACTTCTCCGAATGGGCGAAAGCTTCCGCTTCCCTAACCCGTAACTTGTAGCAGTACAACGCGACGAGGCCGATCACCACCGCGCACGAGTAAAAAATGGCCGTGTATGTCGAGTCTAACCCACCGCCACTAACAGCCTGGTTCGCACCACCGTGCTTCTGGGCGAATTGGGGCAGGCGCGGCAGCACCCAAATCAGGAACGGTACTGTTAGGAACGCGAAGATCGAGTATGCCCCGGCGTTCGCGGCCGCACGCTCTCGACTTGAAAATCCCGCTCGCAGCGCGAAGTACGCAGCATAAATGAGCAGTTGGATGAAGATGGACACCTGGCGGAAATCCCAATCCCAGGCCACGCTCCAC
>JACDEQ010000154.1 GCA_013816225.1 Armatimonadota bacterium
GTACTTGAGCTCATGGTAATAGCCGCCCAGATCGGAGATGTTGCCGCCGCCCGCCGCCTCCGTCTTTATGAATTCCGGCTGTGCGGGTTCCTTGCCCTCTTCGTAGATCGTCATCGGTCCGCCCTCCATGATCGCTGCGCCACGCTCGAAAATTGCGCGAAAGGCCATACAGAATGGAGTCTTTGCGGGCAAATTCCATCCACCCTCGAGGTGTGCGACCGTGCTGCCGTAATCCAAGGTGGTGAAAATCTGGCCCACCCCCCGCGGGTCCACCGAACCGAACGAAATGATCTCCTTCGGTTCACCGAGGAGATATAGCGCGTAGTCGGTGTCGTGGATGTGCATGTCGAGCGCGCCACCGCCGGACTTGTCTTCATCTGCCATCCAGTTATCGCTGGACCAAAACGGGAACTCCCCATATCGCGTCAGATTAATCGAGAGCAGCTTGCCAAGCTTGCATTCGTCCGTGATATTCTTGAGGTGCGCATATTCGGGCCAGAAGCGGATGCAGTGGCCGATCATGAGGCATACGCCCGCTCTTTCGCATTCCGCGATCATTTCGTCGGCTTCATCCAGAGTCAGCGCCATCGGCTTTTCGCAGAAGACGTGCCTGCCCGATCGCGCCGCCTCGATGGTGGCTTCCCTATGTAGATGCGTTGGCAAACACACGTCGATGGCATCTACTTCTTCATTTTCAAGAAGGTTCTCAAGGATCTCGTAACCGGGCACGCCGAATTCTTCAGCGAAGCGGTCTAGGACCTCCGGCCTGCGATCGGCTACTGCGTTGAGTCGGGCGTTATCGAGCGTGGAATAAACGTTGGCGTGCATCCGGCCCATAAAGCCGCACCCGACGATGGCAGTTCTCAGCATGGCGGATAGTATGGCGAAAAGCGGGATAAAGGTAGTATCCCGCGCATGCGAAAGCTTTCGATTGGTTTTACGGCAGCTTGCGGCCTCGCGGCAGTTTCTTTGGTAGGGTGCTCGGGAACGGGCGGCACGCTCACGGTGGCCGAGTATGAGGCGAAGATCAAAAGCGGCATGGAAAAGGCCCGAGCCATGCAGGTGAAAGTGCAGACAGAAGGGCAAGAGGCTACGAAGGGCACGAACCCCACGGATATGGCCGCGATGAAGGCTGCGCTTCCCAAGATGGGCGCGATTATGCGGAAATACAAACCCGAGATGGACGCCATTACTGCGGAAATGGTAAATCTCGATCCACCGGTCGAGCTGAAGGAGTTCCATGCGTTGAAGGCTAAGGACGCGGAGGCTGAGATGAAAGTCATGGACAAGCTCATTGCAGCAATGGAGAAGGGCGACATGGAGGGCGTTCAAAAAGCCACCATGGATTTCACCAATACCATGATGGAAGCAAAGAAGAAGTCTGACGAAGCTCTGAAGAAAGCCGGCTACGACCCAGAGAAACTCGACAGTGAGAAGAAGCTCGTGAAGCTGGAACCGAAGAAGTAGGCAGTCCGAAAGGAGAGAGTAAACAGGCCGGATTCGTCCGGCCTGTTTCTATCCGCCTTGTCTTCCGAAGACGCGCGCGAGAAGGCTAGGTTTTTTGGGCGGCGGGGCGTAAGCGAAGATGCGCTCCTCGTCGTACCTGCGCAACTCCGATTTCGGTCCGTAGCGCGCCCAAGAGAAGCCTTCGCCCGGGCTTGCATTCCGAAGGTCGACGAGGACGAAACGATCGTCCAGCCGCTCTGAGAAGCCACGAATGGAAGCGTCGATGAGTTGCTTGCGTCGGCGTGGCTCATAGCATTGGGGTTCGTTTTCCAAACGTTCGCGAGCGTGTCTTCATGAACGGCGTGAATGAGCGACGTGAGGGGTTCGGTGAACTCTCTCATTAGTTCCGAGAGGAAAGCTTCGATGCCGTCACACTGGTACAGGATTACGGGCGGGTCGTGACAGGCGAAGTAGATCTGGGACGCATCTTCGCGTTGAGACAGGCAATCCACGAGCCAAAGTTTCCATAGCCGTCGCCCGCGAATGCATGTCCGTGAGGGAACACCTCGGGCATCTCGAGTGGGACGCCCGAGAAATCGAGGGGCTCCAAAAAGCCTTCGATTTCGCCACATGCCTTCGCGATTTCCCTGAAGTCGACAGGCAAGGGCGCCCCGATATCCTTCTCGATCGCGTCGAGTTCGCCCTCCCCCAGGCCGGGCAGGAAGTCGACCTCGACCTCTTCGCCGTCTTCGTTCCGATATTTGGCGGCCTTGGCACGCTCCAGGGTGTCGAGAATCGCCATGCTATATTTACGGGTTACGTGTCCGCCTACATGTTGCCGCGAACGACGACCTTCTTGCCGCTGTATTGAAACTGGACCCTTCCGCCACGCCGAACGTCGATCAGCCGTCGCTGCCGTGTACTGAGGTCCGAGGTCTTGAGAAATCCCCTACTCTTCATAATTGCCCATTGGTCTTGCGTTAGGGTCTGCCCGAGGGCGTGTCCACGGCTTGTTCTTGAAAATAACTCAATGACCCTCGCCTCTTGAGGTGTCGCTGGCATGATCGCCGTGTCAGCAGGCGCCGTGGTATCCGGCGATACGATTACGCCCGGCGGCATCGGGCCAGGCATCGGCGCGAGTGTGGGCATTGGAACATCGGGCTCCGGGAACCCGGGGGGCATGCCGCCAGGATGCATGGGCGGAGCTGTCTTCAGCACGTAAATCGAGCCTTGCTGAACCCACGTGAAATCGTAAATGGTGGCGAAAGCATTCATGAGATCGCGCAGCGGAACTTTTTCTGCGCTGATTATGACGAACATCTCCGGCATTGTCTCGAAATCGGGCACGAGATAGGCAACCTGGTTGTCCTTCATGACCTTGAGCAGGTCGTGAAGCTTAACACGGCCGCCGAGCGAGACCTCGGCATCGAGCGCCTTGTACTCACCCTTCGGATCAACCCCGTCGTTCACCTGCGCAAACGCGAACGTGCAGCACGCAAAAGCGAATACACCAATCCAAACCCTTCTGAGTGTCATGACAACCTCCTTCGAGCATGTAGCTCGCAAGATCATTTTACACAAACATTACTGAGGCAAGCATCACGTACAGGAATAATACAGTCGGCACGGAAGCCACGAGGAGCGCAATCCACGAAAGCAGACGGCCGCCATGGGCGATCGAAGATGTGGCGAGCAAGGTCGCGCTTGGCCCACCTACAGCTAGGACGCTCGGACCGAGCGGTGTTAGAACATGGCCTCAGCAAAAGACGATTCCGGTAACCACGCCTGCCACCGGAATCAGCGAAACGGCCAACGCGAGCGTCCCGCTCGGTTCATGCCGGAAGCTCAATAGGCCGAGGAGAATTCCGACGCATACCAGGGCCACCAGAGCCAGTTCGAACGTCACGGCCGAATCCTACCCAAGATTCTTGAACATCATCCTGCGCATCCTTGCACCGACCTCCTCGATCGGGTGAATGCGCTCGCTCTCACGAAAACGCTCCAGCCCTGGCCCACCCGACTCGCTTTCGGAGAGCCAGTCCCGCGCGAAAGTTCCGCCGCGAATTTCCTCTAGGATCTCCTCCATTGCCCGCCGGGAATCCTCGCCAATTACCCGAGAGCCCGCGGTGTAGCCACCCCATTCGGCCGTTGCGGATATCGCACTCCGCATACCCTTGAGGCCGCCTCTATAGATCAGGTCTACGATGAGTTTGACCTCATGCAAACACACGAGATAGGCCGCCTCCGGTTGGTAGCCGGCATCGACGAGCGTTTGAAAGGCCGCCTTGATGAGTTCCGGGATGCCGCCGCAGAGCACCACTTGCTCTCCAAACAGGTCAGTTTCCGTCTCCTCCTTGAACGTCGTCGCTAGAATCCCGGCACGTGCGCACCCCAATCCCCAGGCGTAAGAGAGGGCTACTGCCAGTGCATCGCCGGTGGCGTCTCGATCCACCGCTAGCCCCGCCGGCAAGCCACCGCCGGAGAGATATGCGTCGCGAAGCATCGGCCCGGCTCCGTTCGGCGCCACTAGGGCGACGTTTACGTCCGGCGGCGGCTGAATCAAGCCGTAGTGGATGCTGAAACCGTGAGCGAAGAGGAGCGTCTGGCCGGAGCGCAGGTGCCCTTCGACCTCGAATTTGTAGATGTCCTTCATCGGCAGATCAGGAGTGCAGAACATCAGCACGTTCGCCCACTCCGCCAGTTTCGCAGCGGCCATGACGACGAGTCCATCTTGCTCTGCCGTTGCGCGGCTCTCGCTGGTTTCGCGCAGGCCGACGCGCACGTCGACACCGCTCTCCTTGAGGTTGAGGGCATGGGCGTGGCCCTGAGAGCCGTAGCCAATCACGCCGACGCACTTGCTCCTGATCACTTCAGGATCGACATCGCTCTCGTAGAAAATCTTCGCCATGGCAGTTTCCCATTGTGGTCGCCCGCGGGGTAACTTTTGTCCATAGGTGCGATTTGTCATCGCAAAAAGGAGAGTAAAGGACATGTCCGTTGCAAAGGTTATCGAAATCACTTCCGCGTCGTCAGTCAGCTTCGACGACGCGATCAAACAGGGAATCGCCCGCGCCGTGAAGACGGTGCAGGGGGTTCAGGGCGCCTGGGTGCAAGAGCAGACGCTCGTGGTAGAGGGTGAAAGAATCACCGAGTATCGCGTCAACATGAAGGTCACCTTCATTCTTTCCAATTAATCCGCCGTTCTGCCGCGTCCCTTCCACGGGGCGCGGCCTTCGGTTGGGCCGGTAGAATCAGGTCTGCTCATGAACGCCACCCTACAGACCTGGCTGGACGGCCAGATCGCCGACCTCAAGGTACAACATCTCTACAAGTACCCACGGCTTCTGGAGTCGCCTGCCGGTGGGACGGTCCGCATGGATGGAAAGGCTGTCGTCAATCTTTCCAGCAATAACTACCTTGGGCTCGCCAATCACCCTCGCATGCGCGAGGCCGCGATCAAGGCCATCGAAAAGTGGGGTGTCGGCGCAGGGGCGGTCCGCTGGATCGGCGGGACGATGGAGGTCCACGACGAATTGGAAGAAAAACTCGCGGAATTTAAGAAGGTCGAGGCCGTGCTTGTTTTTACGTCTGGATTTACGGCCAATAGCGGCACAATCCCTTCGGTCATGACGAAGCAGGACGTAATTGTCAGCGATGAACTGAATCACGCAAGCATTATAGATGGAGTGCGCTTAAGCGCATCCGAGTACCGAAAATCCGATGGATGGGTGTATGCGCATAAGGACATGGACCATCTGGAGGAAATTCTAAAGAAGGCCGGAAACTTCAAAAAGAAAATGATTGTTACGGACGGCGTTTTCAGCATGGACGGCGACATTGCCCCCCTCGCGGAAATCGTCGAGTTAGCAGAGAAGTATGACTCTTTGGTGATGGTAGACGATGCCCATGCAAGCGGCATTTTGGGCAAAAGTGGCGCAGGAACTACATCGCATTTCAATTTATATGGCCGCGTGGATATTCAACTCGGAACTCTGAGCAAAGCCCTCGGCGTGGTTGGCGGATATATCGCCGGATCGAAATCACTGAAAGAATACTTGATCAACCGTGGCCGCCCGTATCTATTTAGTACCGCCCTACCTCCATGCACGGCAGCGGCATTAATT
>JACDEQ010000155.1 GCA_013816225.1 Armatimonadota bacterium
ACGCCGGCCACGGACTGCAGGGCCTGTTCCTGGATGCACAGCTGGACGAGGCGCTGGCCATGGTTCAGCTGGACGTCGCGAGCCTGACTGCGGTCGCCCATCTCTTTGCTCAAGACATGCGGACACGAGGACGCGGGAAGATCCTGCTCGTCGCCAGTATGCTAGCCTATCTGGGCGTGGAGAACTTCGCGGTCTATTCGGCCGCCAAGGCCTACGTGTTGCGTCTGGGTGAGGCCCTCCATCGCGAACTCAAGCGCGATGGCGTCACGGTTACGGTGCTTTGCCCGGGCATGTCGAACACCGGATTCGCCAAAGCGGCGCAACAGAAGATCACGCCCGGGTTGAAGCTGATGATGATGCAGCCGGCGCCCGTGGTGCGCGCCGGTATCCGCGCGTTGCAGGCCGGACGGATCAGCGTCGTGCCAGGCTGGGCCACTAAGGCCACTGTGATCTTTATGTGGGCAACGCCACGCTGGCTGCACCAAGCCATCTTCTCTCGCATCATGAACGGATGAGCCGCAACTTCAAGCGCTAACTCAGGGGCGTCGATCCGCTTGAATCGCTTCGGCTCTGGGATGGCAGGAGCAGCGAAGTCCCTTCGTAGCGGCGGAGATTGCTCGTTACAGTTCACGCATGGCATTGCCACTTTGCGACGTTGGAGCCTGATCGTAGGCGGAAATGTCAGAAAAGTTCTAAGCGCGTACACTTCGGTGTACCACCTCTTTTTGAACCTAGAATAGTCGTCACACCGGACGGGATTCGAATTTCAACCTCCTTCGTAAACCTAACGCTACTTTCAGCGTTACTGTTGACAATGACTTCATCATCCGAGCACGCTCACCGTTGTCGATGACCAATCGCGAGCTCATCTCCCGAGAGATCCTCCACCACCTTATCGCCCACTCAGCCCATCAGAAATGCACATCCTGATCGCCCCAGCATGTCTGTAGATAGTCGATCTGTGCGGCATGGGACATGGCATGCATTCCAGGCAGATTCATCAGGAATGTCATCGGCATGGACCAGCCCAGCGAAGTATCAAGAGTGGTGCCGATCGCTTCCGGAGATAATGTATCGAGAGCCGCGATCACCTCATCCGTGTTCTGACGGAACAGACTCTCCATCTCGGCCCGTCTGGCTACCGCCTCTTCCGCAGCATTCAGTCGCGCCACGAACGCGGGAATGTCGTCAGTGGGGAGCTTCCGATCGCGGATCATCTTGGCGAAGGTGCCTGCGTAGAGTGCGGTGTGCGCAGCAATCCGGATGGCGCTCTTTGCAGTCGGCGACGGCGTCCAATTCAGCTTTTCGTCCGGTACAAACGAGAACGTCTTCAGGAATATCTCCATTCCACGCACTGCGCTCTCTTTGCACGATGCAATTAGGCTTTCCATCTTTGCTACCTTCCGAATGGTTTCGATTCTGTTGTAGTCCGGTCGCGCGGCCGCTTAACGAAACCGATGACTTTGGACGATACCATCGATCTCAGACAAGACTCAATGCGGTTCCAAGCGCGTACACTTCGGTGTACCAAACCATTTCGGATTTCGGATTGCCTTTGTGGCGCCGCGATGAGGACGGTTCGTCACCTGAATCGACGTATCATAGAGTAACAAGCAAGAATGGCCCAAACCGCTTCTAAGATCCGTTTCAAAGCGACACTGCACCGGCCGGCGGGAGCCGCGAAGGTTGGCTCTTGGACCTTTCTCACCCTGCCAAAGGACGCCAGTGAGAAGCTCCCCTCGCGGGCGATGACGTCGGTCGAGGGCACGATCAATGGCTTCTCATTTCAAGCCACGCTCGAGCCAGACGGCCAAGGGGGCCACTGGCTGAAAGTGGACCGGGAGCTGCGCGAGGCGGCGGGCGCAGAGGCAGGCGACGTCGTCACGCTGGAGATCGCGCCGGCGGAGGTCGAACCCGAGCCCGAGGTGCCGGCAGACCTGCGGAAGGCTCTCGCAGCCGCCGCCCCGAAAGCGCGGGAGACTTGGTCGGACATCACGCCCATCGCGCGCCGAGATTGGATCCACTGGATCACCTCCGGCAAGCGGGCAGAGACTCGCGCGAAGCGGATCGACGTGGCCATGTCGAAACTCGCCGCCGGGAATCGACGCGCTTGCTGCTTCGACCGGTCTGGGATGTATAGCAAAAGCATGAGCTGCCCCGTAGCCGATGACGAGTCATAGGACACCAGGAGCTAAAGAGGGCTACAGGGGAGCGATAACCCGGTGGGCCAATTCCTCGGCGGTAGTGTCGGTAACGCCGGCGCCGTAGGAGGCAACTGGCGGCGGCGCCCGCATTGTAGAATAGCTCCATGACCCGAATCGAAGCCATCGAAGCGGAAATCGAAAAGCTCTCCCCTGAAGAAGTGGCTCAGCTTCGCGACTGGCTGCTCGCCCGAGACGCTGCGGCTTGGGATCGTCAAATCGAGAGAGATGCAAAGTCCGGCAAGCTCGACAAGCTCTTCACAAAATCCAACCAAGACCATCGCGAGGGACGCTCCACGGAGCTTTGAAGCATTACACGAGCCCCGACTCCTGGGCGCTGTTCAACCAACTGTCGGAGGAAGTGCAGGCGCTCGCGAGGGCAAACTTCGAACTGCTGAAAGCCGATCCGCGACATCCATCCCTGCATTTCAAGAAGGCGGCGGCCTATTGGTCCGCACGGGTTGGTCTGAACTATCGCGTATTGGGCAAGGAAGTCGAGGGAGGAATCCTATGGGGCTGGATCGGTAGTCATAGTGAGTACGAGCGCCAGTTGCGCTAACCTAACGTCAGGTGCTGAAGTAGGCCTGGACCTTGCTGGGGTCGGACCCTATTTCGCCTTTCGTGGACACGCGCGGGCGGAGACCCGCGCGAAGCGGATCGACGTGGCCATTTCGAAGCTCGCCGCCGGGAAGCGACGCGCTTGCTGCTTCGACCGGTCTGGGATGTATTGCAAAAGCCTGAGCTGCTCCGTAGCCGATGACAGAGTCATAGGACACCAGGAGCTAAAAGAGAGTTAAGGCCTTAGCAGAATAGACAAACGCGGCGAAGAGCCGTGATTTTGCTTGATGGGTAATGTGCAGCCCGCCCTGTTCTCGGGAATAGGCTAATAAGCCATCCATTCGTCTCAATAATTGAATTATTGGGCTTCGGGGATGTGTGCGGGGGCGACTACCCTTACCGCCGTGGCGCTCGTGCATGGACGATTCCCGCAACCGAGCAGGCAAGCGCGGCTATTGCGGCGCACGTGATTACCCCAGCCGGCCAGAGGGCCGGGGCTTTCACTAGTTTGAGGCCGAAGAACACTATATCCAGACCGGCGACGGTTGCGCAAACCAAGTAGCCGACCTTCTGCCTGCTTCCCGCGATCGCCACGCCAAGGAGCACTATCCCCCCAAATCCGACGTTCCAAACGAGCCATGGCAATTTGGCGTTGGCCATGTATCCTTCAATGCCGTCGGCAATGTCGAGCAAGCCATAGAGAGCGATCACGCCCCTCAGCGGGACCATGGGGCAAAGTTTACCAAGTGCGTTGGCGACCCCATCGTCATCGGCGCCCCAAGATGCCGCCGACCTGCGTAAGGCTCTCACAGTCCCTCCCCGAAAGCGCGGACGGCGTGGTCGGGCATCACTCCCATCGCGCGCCGAGATTGGATCCACTGGATCCCTCCGGGAAGCGGGCAGAGGCGCGCGCGAAGCGGCTCGAGGTTGCCCGGTCGAAGCTCGCCGCCGGGAAGCGACGCGCTTGCTGCTTCGATCGGTCTGGGATGTATAGTAAAAGCATGAGCTGCCCCGTGGCCGATGGCGAGTCAAATGACACCAGCGCTAAAGTTGAGGGCAACTGGACGGGGAGACAGTTGAAGGGAGTGTTGAACCACCGAACCGCCGTATAAGGGGAATCCCATGGCGAAGGAACTGCTGTGCAAAGCCGCTTATCGGTTGATCCAAAAGTGATGTGCGGGGTGCCCGTTTTCGCCGGAGCCCGCGTGCCGATTTTGACGAGTGCCTTGCCGGCGTGATTCATGCCTATAATAAAGAGATGAAGCAAATGCGTCGCCTTACTGCGTTGATCGAGCGAGAGGACGACATGTGCGTTTCGCTCTGCCCCGAGCTCGATATCGCCAGCCAAGGGGCGACAATCGAGGAAGCGCTCGCGAACCTCAAAGAGGCGCTGACTCTCTTCTTCCAATCCGCCGACCCATCCGAAATCGCGGGGAGGCTCCACGGCGAAATCTTTGTCACGAGCGTCGAGGTCGCGGTTGGGTAGGCTCCGGCGCCTTTCTGGGAAAGAGTGCTGCGAGATATTGCGACGAAGCGGATTTCAGGAAGTGCGTTCGGAAGGGAGCCACATCATCATGCAGCGACGGGCCGACGACACGACCATCACCGTCCCTGTTCCCAACCATCGCGAGCTTAAGATCGGCACTTTGGCTAGTATCGTCCGTCAGAGCCGACTTCCGCGCTCCGAGTTTGAGAGCTAATTTGATTGACCTTAGCCCCGAAGGTGGCCACGATATGGCAGGATTATGAAACAACGGCAGTTGAACCCGAGCCCGAGGTGCCGGCAGATCTCAAGAACGTTCTCGCGGCCGCCCCGAAAGCGCTGGCGACGCGGTCGGACATCACGCCCATCGCGCGCCGAGATTGGATCCACTGGATCACCTCCGGCAAGCGGCAGAGACTCGCGCGAAGCGGATCGACGTGGCCTGTTCGAAGCTCGCTGCCGGGAATCGACGCGCTTGCTGCTTCGATCGGTCTGGGATATATAGCAAGAGCATGAGCTGCCCCGCAGCCGATGACCAGTCATAGGACACCAGGAGCTCGAGTGGGTTAACTGGTCGCAGGCAGTTATTCCCCCAGTGGCGGCCCAACTCGGCGAGCCCGGAAAGATTGATTCCATGTGGTTTGAACATTGGCCGTAGTATATTGAAAACGTCAAGGCATGCTCAGATCAACGGATTCAATTCCCAGGGGGGAAGCGCAGCGCATTCTCTCGGACTTTCACGCCTTCAGGTCCAAGTGCGAGGAGCACGGCTACTTCTATCCGCCGGAAAGTTGGAGCCCGTTTCCTCCCTTTCAAGTCGCAGCCGCAATGCTTTCCGAAGCTCGCCGTTATTGCCGGGACCACGGCGACAAGCACTTAGATGACCTGTATCGTTCTCAGTTTCTGTCCCTTTCCCGCCTAACTAACGATCCTAACCATCAGTTCGTAAACTACGGTGAGAAAGACCCCGGCGCGCGGGCTGCGTACTCCAAATTCAGTCGCCGAGTTCACAACCGGGCCGCGGCATTGGAAAGAGGTATGCGCGCGGCCTGGGACGAGAGTATGAGATCCCCCGAAGCCGGTACGGTCTTCCTTCCGTCGGGGCTTAGCCAACGATGGCAGACGCTCGGGTCGGAAGCTGCGCTTGAAATAATCAGGGTCTACAACGAACTAGGGGCAAAGGGCCATGAACACCTTACGGAAGGACGCGTCAGAGACGCGCTTAAAACAGCTGCCCCAGAAACATATGCTTCTATCGCAGATCGTTGCATGACAGAGACGGTTGCTCGCTGCCTTGCCACCCTC
>JACDEQ010000156.1 GCA_013816225.1 Armatimonadota bacterium
GTCCATATCAGCTCCTCGGGCCGCTCGTTGGACGGGATGCGCCCCGACCATACAACCTTTCCTCTGGCAAGCTCGGCCACCCAGACGCGTGGCGGGCGGTTATCCGCATCAGTGATTCCCGCCACGTACCGGCCGTCGGGACTGAAGGAAAAGCGCGGATATTCATAGTCGGCCGTGGCGACCTTCTGCCCGTTCGGCTTGGTTAGCCAAAACGCCCCGCTGCATCCGCAGTCCGAGCCGATGCTATACATGAACGACGTCAGCGGCTGAATGACGTCCTTCCCTCCGGCGCGCGGCATCATCTCGCTTATGCACAGATCGTCGACGGCTCCTCGCTCGATCTTCGAAAAGACAACATATAACTCAGCGTACTTTCTTTTCGGCAGCCGAACCGACTTCTCGTCCATGCTGTCGGCTAGGTCGACGGTTCGCATAGGCTTGCCCAGAAACCAGCCTTTCACGGCATCGTTCCATTCCATCGGTAGCCTATCGAATACCTGGATTTGAGTGGGGCGGCTGTTCTTTCGCCAAAGAGAAGGTGTCTTCTGATACCCGGGCCGAATGCGCAGCTCGTCCAGCCATACCGAGCCCGACGGCTCGAACTTGATCCAATAATTGCCCGCGAAGTTCTGCCTATGCTCATTCTTGGGCTTCGGATAGTCATTGGCTCGATAAACCCATGCCGTTCGTGGGTCGCGGTCGACCAACTGCCACACGGGATATGAGCCTTTGCCCCGCGTGCCGTTGGCCAAGTCCTCGCTCGTCTCGATAGTCCAGTCGGGAGTGACGACAGCATGCCCGAGACCATCCCCGAAGCAGGCATGGCCGAGGAGCACCAAACAAGTCGTTAACCACAGTCTCATGCCGTGCAGGATACCGCAGTGGCAGGGCGGCGGATCCGCTCTAAGATGATGGATGTATCAAAGGCGGGCGGGGCTTATTCTTCTTCCGCAGCTCGGCGTAGTGTTTCAGAATCTTGGCGATTTCGGCGGCCGCCGCGCGCAGCCGTAGTTCCTCCGCCGTCGGCTTGTGATTCCAGTAAACGCGCCGCTGCTGAGATTCCTCATACTGTCTTCCTAGCTTGTTCGGGTCGGCGCCACGTTCGCATAGGAACTGCACCATTTCTACTTGCCTGTTGATCCTCGCGTCCCAAAGGGGCGTGTGGGTTCCTCCGAAATTCATGCCAACCTCGCGGCCCGTGTCGACATTGAATCCGGTCGACATCAGCAGCGTTGCCGTTTCGATGTCGCCCATGTAGGCAGCGATGTGCAGCGGCGTGCGGCCGCCGACGTCGATTTTCTTCGCGTCGCCGGGATGAGCTCGGATCATTTTGCGCGCAAGGCCGAGCTTGCCTAGACACTGAGCGGACAAGATGTCGAGCGGCTGACCGGATTGTCGGATCGCCTCCGCGATTTGGCGGCGGTTGGGCAGTCCCAGCAACGTCTGGAAAGCGAAGTATTGCAGCGCCGTCGGGCCGAAGCCTGCCCTGGCTGCTCGATTCGCCCCTCCCTTGATGAGGATCGTGGCGACCTGTGCCGACCCTGCCAGGTGGAGCGGAGTGAAGTCGTTGTAGCTCCGCGCATTCGGATCGGCGCCTTTCTTCAGGAGCCATCGAACGACCTCCAAATGGCCGCTTTGCGATGCTATGTGCAACGGCGTCTGCCTCGAGTCGCCGTAAAAGGACTTCACGAGCCTAGGATTCTTCTTGAGCATCGTGAGCGCCTTTGCCGGGTTAGACCAGAGCGCCTGGCGCAGATTCTCAGGCATCCTGGTCTGGGTTACTCCCAAGGAGGACAAAGCGATGAGGACTACAACGGTGACTTGGATTCGCAAAATGCTCATAGCCGAGTTCCTACGAATGAGTATAACGCACCGTGAGGTAGGTTCACGTTCAGCCGACCTGCTCCTTCACGCTCAAATATGAAATATGAGACATCGAGGTTGGTAACAATTACTCACTGCGGTTTACTAAAATAGGTGGCAGCGGCAGGTGGTCTGCCCCCCGAATCTGAAGACGGTATAAGAGTAGTCTTTCTCTCATTGGTGTGCCCCCCATTTCTGGACACTTGAGTGAGTTAGCCAGCCTTCTTTTTCCTTTGTTCGTAGAATCCCTTTTCCGTCTCAGCGGGGGTTAGATACCCAAGCGACGAGTGGGGTCTAAATGTATTATAGTCGAGGCGGAAGGCTTCGAGAGTCTCAGGTCGAATTTCATGAGCGTACTGAGGTGCCGGGGCGTTGTCCGAGCCACGCCCAATGAGAAGTAAAAAACCGGAACCGATTGAGGTCAGATTCCTTATAAGGAGAACGACATCAGAGCCACTGAGGCTGTATGGTGTCGTCCCGGACGGCGGCACCTTAGGGGCGGCGGACCATGTCGCAGTTTTGCGGCCCGCTGAGGTGAACGCATTCGCGAGGGAATTCGTCGAAGGAATTTGCCGGGATGGCCGCCGCATATCAACGCTTTCGGTAATGTGCCCACTTGAGCACAAGGTCAACATTGGGCCAGTGCTCGACGCAGTGGAAGGTCTTGTCACCGGCGACACAGTTATACACTTGCACGGGGCGTTCGTTAGCGCCATGCTGTTAGACCGGCTTTTAACGCAATGGACAGATGTCAATTTGGTTGGTTGCGCTCTAGCCAAAAACTGGTGGCGCACCCCAAAACGTCCGCGGCAATGCCGTACGCTTTGGTTGCAAAACTGCACCGCCTGCCAACCACCAAACTTGGTCATAGGTTGCTCATCTTGGCCCGAGTTAAATTGGCTTTCGGTCGACGAAGGGTATTGGGATCCGGACCTCAACAAAGGCGCCATCCCCCCTGAAGAAAGCCTTTCTCACACCTCATCTTTTCCGGCGAGCACAAGTCACATTCTTAATGCGTTTCATAGTTCGAATCTAGAATCGCTCTTTGTTTACAACTGCAAAGACATTTCTTTCTTGCGACATCTGCCGGCATCAAAACGGATTCGCGATATTTATCTAGATGGATCTCCGTACAGCGAAGAAATATTCGACTGGATTACGAGCCAAAAGGGACTACAACAATTTTCCATCTCATGGAAGCCCGATACCCCCATACCTTGGGAGCGCCTCTCCAGGCTTCCCAAGCTGCGTTCATTGGATGTTACAGGTACCAGTTTCTCAGATGAGGATTTGGCGGAAGTTGCTAAGTACACGCGCCTTAGCGTGATTCACGCTTTTTACACGGAGCTGACACCCGCATCTTGGCCATTGGTCTTTGCGATGCCCGCGCTCAAGCAGGTATTGGTATCTACCGAAATGCTTCATGGTCCGATACCATCGGGTCTGCCGCAAGACACATTGTTGGAAGAAGTCGTTGCCCTAAACGTCAGCGCGAAGCACATGGAGTATCTGCAGAGACTCCTGGAACCGTATCCTACGGTCAAGTCGTTCGAAATGTGATGCGTCAGGTTGTGCCAAGCCATAATTTAATCGGGAGATGCAGAAATTGAAAGCTCTTTACACGATAATCATTTGGATGACCCTGGGGATGGGCGCTGCGAACGAGGATTCGATTCAACGATCCCTGCGCTCGTTCGCCGACCAACTCGGCGTCGCGCTTTGCAATGGCGACTGGAAATCGTTCAGGAACCTGGCGACGCCGTACATTGCGATCGAGGAGCATTGGAGCGCCTATGACGACTACTTTGACGATTCCTTCAAGGAGTCGAAGGGGATGGTAGGCTTGCTCGGGTGGCACGCGAACAAGTCGATTGAGTATCGAACGGTGATTCAGAACACCGCCAAAGTCCCGGCGAACCATCGGCGCCTGTTCAAGAGCTTTTGTAAAGAGGTGCGCGATTCGAAAGACCACGCGGCAGCCAGACCGGACTGGCTTGATGTCCGTGCCGTCTACGGCAAGCATATCGCTGACTCTTTCGATGTGGCTACGCCACACCTCTATGCCACGGCAGCAAGCAACTTGGACATCATCGTCGAGGTAGTTGATACCGACTCCGGCTGGCGCGCTCAACGGCTCATGGTGGTCGGTCATTGAGGCAGGACGCCAAGGTCGGTTCAGAGGGATTTGCCGACTCGGCGAGTTACGCTTCGGATGGAGAGACATACCGCTTCGCCGAGCCTGGCCAGCGCCGCGACGACCGACACACCCGTGTCCACGAGTTCCGCATTGTGATCGCCGGTGCGATGGTGCAAACCTACACGCGGCTATTGGAAATCTGCGAGGGTATTCAAGCCCGGATCGAGCAAATTTACGAAAAGTTCAAAGAAGACCCGGCGAATGTTCAGGAGCTTCGACCAGAGTTGGATAATATCAAGAAGGCCGTTGAGATGCTGTCCGAATTCGATGAGGATATCACCGCTCTTATTAGAATGATGCCAGTCTTCAAGAGCGAACTCAAAGAGATGGGAGTGAACTTCAAGGCAATGAAACGTGAACTTTCGGACATGCTGCCGCACGTGTGTACCGGATATGGAAAGAGGAGGGCCTGAGGCTTTGCCGCAGGCGCCGCAAGCGCCAAAAAACCAAGCCTTCAAGGCACACTATGACGCCACTTTCCTCTGGCAACGAGAGCTACGATCAACGTTATGTTTAGCAGGCGCCACGGGCACGCCCGAACCGCCTTCACGAAGTGGCGGGTGCCCGCCGCCATGATGATCAGCGGAATGACGTAGGGAAGGAAATCGATAAACAACTGCACGATAGCTCCCGAAGCCTAACTGCCGTCGTCATCGCCAAGTAATTTGGCAATTTCCATTAGTCCGAGGGACTCGGCAATCGAGCGGGCCGTTTGCCCCTTCTTATCTTTCAAATGACGGTCAGCCCCAAACTCAAGGAGTAGCTTTACCATCGCAATCTCCTGACTGCGAACCGCTACCATGAGGGGAGTTGTGCCGCTGTAAATGTCTGCCCGGTCGACGCGCGCTTTGGCATTGAGCAAGAGGCGAACGGCGTCCACATTCCCGCGTGAGATGGACTGGGAAAGCGGGCTATAGCTGCCTAAATCGCTCAAGTCGGGGTCAGCTCCGAAATCGAGGAGCAATTTCACCTGCGCCGTTCTAACTTCGGGTGATGGTTCGACAAAATCGCGACGCATGCCACGATCATACAGTCGATAAAGTGGCCTGCCGTGATCCGCCGGCGCGCCGGCATCTAATAGCACCTTCATGGCCTCAAGGGAACCGTTCTGCGCTGCCGCAACGAGGGGTGGTTCTGAGGGATGCTCCTTCGCAGCTCTGCCCTTCGGATCAGCGCCTGCGGCGAGCAGCTGTCTCATAATGTCGACGCGATCAAGCTGAGTCGCCCATACGAGAGGCGTATCACCTTCAGCTCCCGTATAGAAGGATTTCGATTCGCCTACAACCAGATTCACCTCCGCCCCGTGCTTAAGCAGTGTGCTAACGATCTCCACTCGGCTGCCGCCGGCCGTAGAAACGTGCAAATTTGGATGGCCCGTTTGACCTATACTCGGCCATCCTCCGACAGATAGGTGCAGAGCAGAAAAGCCTCGTGTGTCTCGAGCGTTTACCGAGACGCCTTGCTCGATGAGCCTATGGAC
>JACDEQ010000157.1 GCA_013816225.1 Armatimonadota bacterium
GGAGGCAGCCGTGCGTCAGTTAAGTTAGGCACGGCAACGGTTAGGCCAAGGAGATCACATGTCGACGCAAACCATCCTCATCATCATCGTTCTCATTCTTCTCTTCGGCGGAGGTGGCTGGTACTATCGCGGCCGTGGCAGGCGTTGAGAGATCGCAGGGCAAGAAGCAACGGCTAAAGGGCGACAAGCAGGAGACCCTTTGGCCTCAAAGATGGCGGGGTGAGACGATGCGCTCAAAACTCAACGCTTCTTCCGGCTGCTGGCCGATTCCATTTCGGCGAACTCGCGTTACCTATCCACAACGGCTACCCGTCCGCCACGGCTTTACTTTTTCTTGCCCTTCCCCTTGTCGTTCGATCGTGGGGCAGGCGGCGGGCGGTCTGCCCCTTGCTTCGCTAGCTTCGCCTTGTGAGCGTCGCCCGAGCCGGATGAGTTCTTCTTTGGCTTTCGATCACCCATTGCAGCTACACTCCCTGCTTGCGGATTCGCTGGCTGGTTTTTTTTGGGGACAGCTTGCCGATGTAAGGCTTGAAGCCCGATGAGCCGAAGGGTTTGTCCTTCAGGTTCTCGACGAACTCTTTGATCTCTTTCTTCGAACGACGTTTCACAACGCAAGGGTACTCCATTTCGCCGGGCGCCCATGATAAAGCTAACGGAAGGGGTTCTGCGCCCGGAAGTTGTAAGACGCTTATCCCGGCCACCCAAACGGAGCACTCACACCTGCCATCCGCCCGATGGTTCATTTTTTCATGCCGGTTTGCACATTCGGATACAATGCTATTGGGGTTGGGAATAATTACCAGTGTCCAAACGATCGATGCAACACACCTAAGAATGGCCCTCGATGAAGGCGCCCGCTATCAACTGGTGGATGTCCGAAGCCCACAGGAGTATGCGACCGGTCACGTTCCGCGGGCCATTAATCTGCCGCTAGAACAAGTCGAAGCTCGCCTCGACGACGTGCATCGCCAGGATCCGCTCGTATTAATCTGCCAGAGCGGTCAAAGAGCTCAAATGGCGTGCAATCTGCTGGAGCATTACCGCGACGACCTTATTCTGCTCGAAGGCGGAACAGGAGCTTGGATCAATTCGGACCTGCCGGTAATCGCCGCAACGTCCACCCGCCTGCGGATCATCCGACAGGTCCAACTTATCGCCGGGCCGCTGATTCTAATCGGTTCGATCTTGGCAGCGACCGTCGACGTGAAGTGGGCAATATTAAGCGGTTTCATCGGGGCAGGCTTGACGTTCGCCGGCGCGACCGGCCATTGCGGCATGGCCCTATTGCTTGGGAAGCTGCCCTGGAACCGTGCTAGACAGGCAGAATGTGCCGGTGAGACAACTACGGGCGCAACTCGATGGGAATAGCGAGACAATAATCTCCGAAGATGCCGAAAGCCGTTCACTGTCGCATCGACGCAGTAATCGCAACCAAGTCTAACCAGGCCGTCGTCTTTCGGCGCGGGCCGTCGAAGCTTTGTCAGATGCTCGTCTGGGATATGTCCACCGACGAATTGCGCGCCGGCCAATGGTTGAGCGGGCACGTTTACACCAAACGCTGCGATGTGAGCCCCGATGGCCGCTATGTCGTGATTGCCGCGACGAACTACGCACCATCTCACGGTGAGCGAAATGTTCACGCTCTGCCGGAGCAGGGGATGGCTTGCGGTTGGACCGCAATTAGCAGGCCACCATACTATTCGGCGATGGCCTTGTGGTTCACCGGCTGCGCATGGAACGGCGGAGGCATCTGGCGATCAGAAAAGCAACTAAGTGTGAACCAGTTCGAGTATCTCTGGCACGAAGCTCTCGCACCGGCGCGATCGATCAAGGTGAAATCTTTGGGATTGCCATCCTCGGAAGACGAGCCGATTTTTTCGATGAGGCTCAAGCGGAGGGGATGGTTAGACCGCAGGCAGGAACGGACAGTGATCACCAACGAGGACTGGCAGGAGCACGCCAACTCGCTCAACTCACGGAACCTGCCAACTGAGGCTTCGATGCTCGATCCCTCGTTCATGCAGGAAATGGTAGCGTTCATGAGGGACCTGGAAAATTCCATGCCTAAGTATCGTACCGATGTCACCGGCATTAAGGAGAAGCCGTTCCGAAGTGGATTCCTAAGGCGCGAGACGTCCGCCGTCGGGGATCGTTGGAGCGCACACAACGATTCGGGCGAGGAGGTCAAGTCCTGGAAACCTCCTATGTGGCAGCCGCAGTGGCTCGACGTCGACGGGCGGGGCAGGATCGTCTTCGCTGAAGGGGGGTGTCTCTGGGCCTGGAACCGCTTCCCTGATGGCGATCTGACGCTGATCGCCGACTTGAACCTTGAAGCGTTCAGGAGAGTCCCTCCTCCCGAATGGGCACTGTCGTGGTAACGTTCGCGTTTCGATTCAAAAGCAAGAGACGGAGTGTTATGGTCTGTGGCACGGCCTCGTTCCGGTCGGAGACATACCCTCGGCATCATCTTCCACGGCGCAAAATAGCAGGATGGAAACGAGTCGGCGGTTCACTGCGAAGATCGAGAAGAGCGGCTCCATCTGCTATCTCCCGATTCCCTTCGACCCGGACGACGCCTGGGGCCCAAGGGACCGGCACTGCCTTACCGGGACGATTTCCGGCCATGGGATTCGCGGAACGCTCCGCAAATTCGGCGACGTCTTCGGCCTGCCCCTCGGCCCGGCCTGGAGAAAATGCGAGGGTTTGGAGGCAGGCGCGAAGGTCGAAGCGGTGCTCCTGCCCGAAGGCCCCAAGTCGGCTTCTCTCGCATCTGACATCCCGTCGGCCCTGGAGTCGAACGACAAGGCGAGGGCGTTTTTCGATTCGCTTCCCACTTTCTATCGGAAGAATTACATCCGCTGGATCGAAGCAGCCAAGCGCCCCGAAACCCGAGCCGCGCGAATCCGGGAGATGATCCGCCTCCTTTCAGCGGGCATGCGGGAGAAGTAGCTACCCGGCCATATCGAGAAGCGCAACCACCGTGTTCCAGTTTCGGGCGGTGGCATTCGAAGTTGCTTTCACCCACGCACCCGATCCCAATAGCTTCGATGTCCCGATCCCGTCGGGGCAGAACACGTACACCGTTTCGCCCACAACCCCGATCTGTTCCGTGCCGGGATATCTTTCTTGAATTGCCTTCAGGTTCGCCTCGGCCGGTATATCTCGTCCAACAAACATTAGGAGATGGCCCGGATCCGACTTCGCCGCGTCCGGAAACGGGTCATCCTCGACGATCGACCGCCACTGATCGACTGATCGGACGAAAAATCCTGCCTTGAGTCCCAGCCTATTCTCAGCTTCCTTCGCGAGCCTGGTCTCCATCGAGGAAATCGATCCTTCTCCTCGAAAAACGAAGTTGCCGCTTTGCAGATGCGTCTTCACGTCTTCCAGTCCAATTTCGGATAGTAACGTGCGCAAGTCAGCCATTTTGAGTATGTTCTTGCCGCCGACGTTGATGCCGCGAATGAGCCCGATAAAGGTCTGCATGCCGCTAGCATGCAACATAACCCGCCATGCGAGACGCGCGGCGAGGAAGGCTATCTGAAACTAGCGTAAAGTCATCCCGTCAAATTGAATGAGGTTCAAATGACTTCGATTATCCTTTTGGGAGTAGCGTTGTTGCAGGCACAAGCCCCGATCTCGGTGCGTTTCAAAGCGGTCACCCCAATCGTAAGCGTCGGCCAGGATGTCGTCTTCCGCGCCCAGGCAACAAACAAAACCGAGCATGAGATCCTGCTCGTGCCGCAAGGCGACTCTATGCACGGCGGGCGAAAAGCGCCGACGGTCCAAGTTCAAATCCGCAAGGTCGGAGGCGAGTGGCACGTTCCGACGCTTCCGGGTTGCGGTAACACCAACCCCGCGAGGCCGGCAGACTTCGTCGCCGTGAAGCCCGGCGAAACAATCGATTTTGTTGGCTGGGATGGCTTGGAGCAAGCACGAAGTGCAGAGTGCGTTCAACGAGCCGGGAGTTTACGAGGCGCGCCTTGTTTACGACACGACGCCGCCAATCGAGCGCTGGCTCGGGGGACCCGTGCCGCCTGAAGACGTCCCTGCCCTGACGGCCGCTATTAGGCCCTACTTCGACCGGGTGCCAAAGCTCCGAGTCGTCTCCCAGCCGGTGAGGATAGCGGTCCGCGCCGATAGGGTATAAACCCTATCTCTGCTGTTGGCAGAAGACCTAACCCAAGGAGGCTCACATGATGAACATCGAAACCTACACCCAATCCGCACTCGCCTCCGGTGCCGCGGCCGCTTAGGCCGAATTTCTCGTCTTAACGCCTCACGCGCCGGAACTCGCCGGTTCGCGCTTCGGCGCGCGTGTCTAAAAGGCAAGGAAAACTTGAATAGCAAAACCCAGCGCATTCTCGCGCAAAAACTCTCGGAAATGGATGGAAACGAGCGGCGCACGCTCTACAAGCAGGCCGCGAAAGTGAAGAAACACACACGGTCGAAAAACGGCAAGCCGGATTCGCTCGACGAAATTGTGCTCGGACTGCTCGAGCAAGAGGAAGCGATCGTATCAAGCGACGGACCGACCTCGACCGGAACCGTCGTTTGGGTGGGCCGCAAGACCTGCCGCGTCGACTCGGACGAATGCGCGCTGAACGGCCATCGGGTTGCGGTCGGAGACTCGGTCGCAGTCGCAGAAGACAGGGTGCAAGGCATCCTGCCAAGGAAGACCCTCCTGTCTCGGCCGGACCCCGGTAACCCCAACGCGGAGCTGCCGATCGCGGCGAATATCGACCTCGTGGTCATCGTCGTTTCGGCCATGTCGCCTCCGCTCCACGTCCGGATCATCGATCGCTACCTCATCGCCATCGAGCGCAGTGGGGCTCAGGCGGCGCTCGTCGTAAACAAGCTCGATCTTCTCGAAGCGGCCGAGCGGGCTGAAGAGCTTTCCAAGCTGTCCGCCTATCGTGACGTCGGCATCCCGATCATCCTTGCTTCGGCCGAATCGCGCGAAGGCATCAGTGCGCTGCGCGAGTTGGTGTGTGGCAAGCTTTGCGCCTTCGTCGGCCATAGCGGCGTCGGCAAGTCTTCCCTGCTGAACGCCCTCGATCCAGGCCTCGCCGAACTCACCGGTGCGGTCAGCGAAGGCTACGGCCGTGGCCGCCACACGACCACTTGGTCGAGTTTGCATGAACTAGAGGCCGGAACCCGAATCATCGACACACCAGGAATTAGGAGCCTGGGTCTGGGCGAGCTAACGGCGCAGGAACTGAAGTGGCACTTCCCCGAGTTCGACGAAGCCCGCTGCAAGTTCTCCGATTGCACGCACACCCACGAACCGGGGTGCGGCGTGAAGGCAAGCGTAGGCAGGCGAATCCGTCCCGACCGCTACGACACCTATCTCCGGTTACTAAGCTGCTAGAAAATCAACGGCGGAAGGCTCGGAAGCGAACGCGGAAACGTGTTCGAACTGGGTGGCCCGCCGGTCGAGCAAGGCTTGCGAAACGAGGTTCATCAAATCTCGGAACTCACGGTCGGTCAACGCCACAGGCG
>JACDEQ010000158.1 GCA_013816225.1 Armatimonadota bacterium
GTTATTGGAAGGACGTTTAAGCCCGAGCCTTGTGTCCACATAGTTGAACGGTATTAAGTTCACGAGGGACGGCAGGCCGTCGATGAGCCGAGCCAAGGCATGAGCCTGCTCGATCGTGTCGTTGACGCCATCCATCAGCAAGTACTCGAACGTGATCTTCCGGCCCGTTGCTTGAACATAGCGATGGCAAGACGCGATCAATTCCTTCACTGGCCAACGGTGGTTCACAGGCATCAGGCTGCTCCGCACCTCGTCGAGCGGCGAGTGGAGTGAAACCGCAAGGTGTATGGGCAAGGCTTCCTCCGCGAGCTTGTCGATCTGAGGAACCAGGCCGACGGTGGAAACCGTGATGTGTCGGTTGCTCAGGCCGACCTCGTCTTTAAACAGCCTGAGCGAAGCGACAACCGCGTCGTAATTGTGCAGTGGCTCGCCCATGCCCATGTAGACCACGTGGGATATCCTTCTTTCCGAATACCGCTGCAACATTAGATACTGCCCAACAATTTCGCCGACGGTAAGGTTCCGGTCGAAGCCGCTGAGCCCTGTCGCGCAGAACTCACACCCCATCGCGCACCCCACCTGCGTGCTGATGCAGCAGCTCACCCGCTCCTCGAACGGCAGGAGGACGCACTCGAACGCTTGGCCGTCATCGTGGTCGACGAGAAGCTTGATTACTCCGTCCACGGAGTGCTGTTCGGCTCGAACCGTGAGCGGGCTAACCGCATACTCTTCGCTCAACCGTGCGCGATCGGCCGCCGGGATGTCGGTCATTTCGTCGATTATTTGTACATCGCGCTTGTAAATCCAGCCGGCCACTTGGCGCCCGCGAACCCGCGCCAACGGGTCGCCCTCGAAAAGGCGCCCAATTTCGGCGCTTGTCATTCCGACGAGGGCCCGCCGCGGTTCCACAGCCAAATTGTACGCTCAAACGGGAACGGGGCATTTAGAAAAGCGTCAATGGACAGTGAAACGTCAGGTTCAGTAGATGGCGTTCAGCCACGGGATAAGAAAATAGAAATGAGAAAAAGAATGAAATTGATGTTTGCGACGACGGCCGCGTTCGGCGCCGTCGCCGTGGCGGGCGCCGGGCTTTTCGGCGACATTATCACCGACCTCTTGAAAATCGGCGGCATCGGTCTTGTGGTCGACCGGTTTGGGCCGGAGATCAACAAGGCATTCAACACCGTTCAGGGCTTCACCGAGAGCGAGGCAACGATGACCAAGGTCGTGCCGATTCTTTCGGTCGGCCAGGGCAAATTCATCGGGGCCGTGCAGGTCATGGGCCCGCGTACCCTGGTTCAGAAAGTGAAGGCAGTGGCCCAGCTTGAAACGAAGTTCGCCGGCACCATTCGGCTCAAGGCGATGGTTCCGATCGAGTCCAAGAAAGTCGTCAACAACATCCGCCGCGTACCCGGCGTGGGTGTCAGCGGAATAGTCGATCTTAAACTCTGACCGTCACATCTGGGGGCGGTGAGAGGAATTCAACGGGGCGTCGATGCTGCAGCGTCGACGCCTTCGTCGTCATAGCTAACCAAGGGCAACCCGAACGGGTTGCCTGCCTGCTTCGGCGAGGCGAAAGTGGCGGTTCGAGGTGTGGGCCGAGGTGGTGATGCCTGAGCACGTGCACCTGCTCGTCCATCCAATGCAAGGGAAATACAGCATAGCTGCCATCCGCAGAGATATCAAACGCCCGGGTTGCGGCTGGGTGGCTCGACTCAATGAATTGGGTGCCGAGGATAACCGTCCGAGTGGTTCCGCTGGCAACAACCACTGGCTCCCGCAACGGTCGTCCGTGCACGGCCCCCCCAACTTTGCACAACCATCGCCGGCCAGCATGCGGCCTGGACTTTGAAGCTGTAGGCGGCTGAAGGTTAGCACTCGAGTCACCCTTCACCAGCGCAGAGTCGAATCGGGGGTATTGCCGCTCCGCGATCGTGGCCCGATCACGAGACGGGCTTAGTGAACGGTTTCGACCAGGTCCCGCAGGTCTTCGGAAGTCACCTCCGACTTCTTGTCCGCAACTCCCAAGAAATCGTTGTAAATCTTCTCGAAGCGCTCTTCTGTGAAGCTGAAACCGAGCTCCGCCAACCGGTGCTTCACGCCGTGCCGCCCGCTGCGCGCGGTAAGGATAATCTCGCTCTTGTCGGCGCCCACCATCTTCGGGTCGATGATCTCGTAGGTGCTGCGCTCCTTCAAGACCCCGTCCTGGTGAATGCCGCTGCTGTGCGCATAAGCATTCGCGCCCACCACGGCTTTGTTTCGCTGGACCATCATGCCTGTCAGCCTGCTAACCAAATGGCTGATCTTCAGAAGCTTGGAGGCGTTAATTCCGCAATTTACTTTGAAGTAATCCGCGCGAATCTTCAGCGCCATCACGACTTCTTCGAGCGACGTATTCCCCGCCCGCTCGCCGATGCCGTTGATCGTGACCTCCACCTGCCTTGCCCCGCCCAGGACGCCCGCAAGCGTGTTCGCCGTGGCCATCCCCAAATCGTTGTGGCAGTGGCAGCTGAAAACCGCTTTGTCCGAGTTCGGCACCCGTTCGATGATGTTCGAAATTAGCTCGTGGTACTCCTGGGGATATGTGTAGCCCGTCGTATCCGGCACATTGACGACGGTCGCGCCCGCATCGATCACGGCTTCCACGACGCGGTAGACGTACTCACGGTCCGCGCGACCCGAGTCCTCCATGAAGTACTCGACGTCGTCCACGAAATTGCGTGCCAGCTTAACAGCGTTGACACCCGCCTCCAACGCCTGGTCGCGCGACATTTTCAGCTTGTACTGGAGGTGATTCTCGCTCACGCCGAGGCCCGTGTGGATGCGCGCCCGTTCGGCCGGCTTCAACGCCTCCGCGGCGCACTCGATGTCTTTGGCGAGGGCGCGTGTGAGGCCACAAACGGTGACACCCTTGAGTTCTTTGCTCAAGGTTTGAACGCTCTCGAAATCTCCCGGCGAGCTGATCGGGAATCCCGCCTCGATTACGTCGACGCCGAGGTCGACCAGAGCCATCCCGATCTCGACCTTTTGGCCGACATCCAAGTGCACCCCGGGACTCTGCTCGCCGTCCCTGAGAGTCGTATCGAAGACGCTGACGCGGTTTCCCATTGTTCTTTTCGCCCAATGGGATTATACAGCGGTTTTCAGCGGTGAGTTACGGACGAGAGCTTGCCGCTGCTAGGTCGGCGGCAAGCCATCGGTAATTAGCCGCGCCAGCTATCCAGGACGCAATCATCCTAGATCCTTGTCCAGCGGTGAACTCGACCTACACGAATCGTCGTGTAATCCATGAAGTTGGTGATCGGGTCTTCGCCGGGATTCCACCGGCCCGTGCGGGTGTTACGGTCCGCAGGGGAGCCGTAGGCGGGCGCTCTTTCCGCTGCAGTATCTTCCACCGGGTCGCCGCCACGGGAGCCATCACGGAACGCATGATAGAGCCCGAACCAGTGGACCGGGACATCGCGCAGATTGTTGGGCGCAGCCGAGCCGCCTGGAAGGGTCGGATGAAGCACAACGACCTTCGTTGTTGGGATTATTTGCATGGTCGACCGGGAATGTCGACCACCCGAGGTAGCCGGCCCCACAAGTGGTGTAGATGCCAAGCACGTTGGAAGTGCCGATCCGTAGGGCGGGTTTTGAAGGCCCTAGATCGTGACGGTCTCGAACATCTTGGGTACGTGGGATTCCCACCCGAGCTCGGCCCGCATTCTTTGCTGAAGAGCTGCCTGGGCCGGAGGCTCGCCGTGAACGATGTACGTCGCCTTCGGCCTTACCTTGAACCCACGCAACCAGTCCATGATTTCGTCGGAGTCGGCGTGCGCGGAGAGCGAGCCGATTTGGCGTACGGACGCCCGAACCGGAATCAAATCACCCATGATCTTGACCTTGGGAGCGCCCTCCGTCAACCTGCGGCCGAGAGTCCCTTCCGCCTGATATCCGACGAACAGAACGATATTCGCGGGGTCAGGCAGGCGGCGAGCGAGATGGTGAACGACGCGGCCGCCGGTGGCCATGCCGCTGCTCGCGATGATGATCCCCGGCCCGCGATCCTCGTTGATCTTCTTCGACTCCTGCACAGTCCGCACGAAATGCACGTATTTGGGCTTGAGCGGGTTGAGATTGTCTTCTTCGAGCTTCTCCATCTCGATATCGTGATCCTCATGGTGCCGCGCGTAGATTCCGGTCGCATCGACTGCCATCGGGCTATCGACATAGACCTGAATGTCTGGCAGGCGGCCGGCTATTTGTAGCTCATGCAGGTAGTAGAGGACGTCCTGCGTCCGCCCGATCGCGAAAGCGGGTATCACGATCATGCCCCCGCTCTGCTGAACCTCGCGGACGATTTCCAGGAGCTCTTCCCCAGGAGAGGTCTTGGCATGGACTCGATCGCCGTAGGTGCTCTCGATCAAAAGCACGTCGGCGCTTTCCATCGTCACAGGGTCGCGGATGATCGGGGTGTTGAATCGCCCGAGATCGCCGCTGAACAACACGTTGCGGCCGTCGGGTAGGAAGAACTCGATAAACGCCGACCCCAGAATGTGCCCGGCCCGACGGTAGCGGAACGAGCAGCCTCTCTCCAAGAAGATGACTTCGTCGAACTTCTGCTCCTTCAACAGCTTGGCGGCGCGGTGCGCGTCCTCGACGGTGTAAAGAGGAAGCGCCGGCTCGTGCTCGGAAAAGCCTTTCTTGTTCGCGTAACGGGCGTATTCTTCCTGCAGGTGGCCGCTATCCGGAAGGCTTAGCCGCGTGATCTCGGCGGTGGCGGCTGTGCAGTGGATCGGCCCGGCGTATCCGTCCTTCACGAGCCGCGGCAGGTACCCGATGTGGTCGATGTGGGCGTGCGTGATCAATACGGCGTCGATCTCGTGCGGAGGTATCGAGAGGGGCTTCCAGTTGCGCTCTTTGAGTTCCTTGGAGCCTTGAAACAGGCCGCAGTCGATGAGGTACGTCTTCCCGTCGACCCTCAGGAGATGCTTCGACCCCGTCACCGTCTCAGCGGCTCCCAAAAACTGCAGCGTAGCGTTCACTGCATCAGCTTACCGGACGACCGGACACCCTGTTGGTGGCGCGCCGGCTGGATCGTCCCGGCGATCGCGCTGTTGGTAGTGGCCACAAGAGCACACCCCATCAGATGCCGGTCAGCATGACAGGGTGACGCGACGCGCGCGGCCTGGGGATGTCTTGCTTCCGAATCATGCAAGCTAAGTGTCAAAGGAGCAGACAAAGGTTGCGAGAATTGCCGACGCCGCCTGTAACATAATGTAACGCATGAATTGGCGCGTCATTCTGGAGCAAGACGAAGAAACGGGCGAGTGGGCGGCATGGTGTCCGGAGCTCAAGGGGTGCGTCTCTGCAGGAGCCACCCGAGAAGAAGCGATTGAGAACATAAAGGAAGCGATCGCGCTCTACTTGGAGCCGTTGCCGATCGAAACGCCACCGGGGGCGGTCGAACTCAAGGTCGCCGTCTAGTTGTCGGGGAAGATCAAGCG
>JACDEQ010000159.1 GCA_013816225.1 Armatimonadota bacterium
ATATAATGACGGCATGCCTAAATACGTCATCGAGCGTGAACTGCCCGGAGTAGGTCAGCTTTCGCAAGCCGACCTCAAGGATATCGCGCAGAAATCGAACTCGGCCCTGAGCAACATCGGCCCGAGCGTGAGCTGGGACCACAGCTACGTCACCGACGACAAGATCTATTGCGTCTACGATGCCGAGAACGAAGAGCTGATCCGACGCCACGCTGCCGAGGGCGGCTTCCCTGCCAACCGCATCAGCAAAGTCGCAACCATCATCGACCCGTCGACCGCAGAATAGCCGCAAGGTTCGCGTGCCACGGATGCGAGGATAAAGCCATAGGCCCAAGAAAGCCGTGCAAAAGTACACGGACGCATTCACCAAGTCGGATCACGCGGAAATCTTGTCTTGTCTGACAGATGACGTTGAATGGCTGATACCAGGCGCGTTTCGCCTGACAGGAAAGATCGGCGGGTGGCTTGACTGTGAGTGAATCTGCGCGTGCCCCGGACGAGCGACCGACAAAGGTGGGCTGACGCAACTCCCGCATCGGGGGTGGCCCGACCTTGGGTGACCCCGCCTCGTGTGCCACGGATGAGCGATTACAATCTCCGCCTGCCACAAACTCCCCGGTTCGCTCGTCCGTGAACGGCCTCGCTACTGGCACAACTTGTCGACAAAGACGCGGTACAATCGCAAATGGAGCGACGCAAGTTTCGCGCGACTGCGGGGCCTTTTTCGAGATCGAGGCGTGAGGCTCTGCTGTGAGGTGTTATGGCCGCAAGGTGGTCCACGGACGAGCGGTCAGAAGTTGCCCAATTTCGAAAGTAGTCGAGCCGCTCATCCGTGGCACACGACCCAGTTCCACTCCGACCACCCTGTCGGGCTCGGTTTGCTTGCCTTACGCAAGCGAACACGCACCTAGCTCCTGCGGCGATTGAACTACCCAACCGGGACCCGTCGCGCGGCTCGGCTAGTGGAATCCTGATTCGACGAAACTAAGGCGTGAACGAGATCGCGGCGATCTTGGCTTCTTGCGTTAGGGATACGTTCAGGGTGAGTGTCCCTTTCTCGAACTCCGTCCGATACGTAAGCTCTCGTTGGCCGCCCGTCACCTTATCGGCAAGGAGTGTCATGGATTTCAGCCGGCCGAGTGACACGAGAAACTCGCGTGCCGGCGGCAAGTTGCGGAGAATCTCATCCCGGGCTTCGCCGGTGAACAGATCTTTAGATATCGTCCCGTCGATGATTTCGTCCACCACCTTGCGGATGAACGCGGTCGTCTTCGGGTCCTTGTCCTTGATCGGTTTGGCCCTGAGGTCCGGGACGTAGAGCTCGGCGATTCCCTTGGCAATCGCTCCCGCATCGAAACCCGCTAAATTCGTGAGCACGACGACCGTCAGCTTATCCTTCGGAAAGCGCGAAATATTAGAGGAGAAGCCCGCCGTCCCGCCACCGTGAGCCGCATGCGGGTGTCCGTTGCTCTCCATGTTCGCCCATCCGAAGCCGTAGCCCATGTCGACATCCTTGCCGTCTTTCAGTTTGGCCGGCGTAAACATGTGCTTTAAACTTTCCGTCTTCAGCAGCTTTTCGGTGTAAAGGGCCGCGTCCCATTTGGCCATGTCGTCGACAGTCGAAACGAGCGACCCGGCCGCCCAGCCCGCGGTGGACGTCAGAGGCGCCATGTTGAGCCAAATCTTGCCGTTCCAGAAGTAGCCGGCTGAGCGGTTCTCGATGACGGTCTTCGGGTCGCCGTTGCGTGTATGCGACATGCCCAATGGACCGAAAATACGATCTTCCATGAAGGTCCAGTAGCGATCTCCGCTCACCCGTTCGATGATCATTCCGAGTAGGTAGTAGTTCGTATTCGAGTACTCGAACTTGTCGCCGGGCGCAAAGTTGAGCTTCAAATCGGAGACCATTTTGAGAATCTGGTCCTGCGTATAGTCTCGCTTCCCAAGCGCCAGAAAAGGCACTACGTTTGTGTAATTGAAAATGCCCGAAGTGTGCGTGAGCATGTGGCGAACCGTAACGGCTTCCCATTTCTCGGGCGCTTCCGGTAGATACTTACGGACACCGACATCCAAGCCGACCTTGCCGGCTTCGACGAGCATCATGATGGCCGTCGCCGTGAACTGCTTCGTCACAGAGCCGATCTCATATACCGTGTCACGATCTGCCTTGGAATTCAGCTCTAGACTCGCTAAACCGTAACCCCTCGCTTTCGCAATCTTGCCGCCCTTGATAACGGCAACGGTCACTCCTGGGATGTGGTGCAAGTTCATTTGCTGACCCACCAAGGAGTCGACCTTGTCGGCAAGGGACGATGTGACAAGAACTGCCGCAGAGACCAAGACGAGAGGCGCTTTCACAAGTCGACTACCACGATGCTTAGGACCCCGTTCCAAAATGGGTCTTTTCAGCCGGTTGCGCGGCGACGCCTACGTACGTGCTCCCGTGTCGCTTCAGCCAATCGAGCAGTTGGTTGATGCTCCCCCGCGCTAGGGCAATGCTCGTATCGGCGGCGCCATAGTAAAGGTTGATCGTGTCTCCATCTTCACCGATCGTAAAGCCCGTCGGAAAAGCGACGTTGCCCACGTCCCCTTCCCTTTCGTAATGGGTCTCCGGACCGAATAGCCATTCGTCGCCTCTTAGTAGGCAGACATCCGGATTGTCCAGATCGAAAAGCGCCAGGCCGAGCCTATACAAACACCCCGCGCAGGAATTGCGGACTCCGTGATAAAGCACCAGCCAGCCTTCCTTAGTCTCGATGGGTGGCGGCGACAGGCCGATCTTGTTCGCGTCCCACCAAGCGCCGCGCCGAGCCGGCAGCAGCAGCTTGTGGTTGCCCCAGTTGCTGAGGTCGGGCGAATACGACATCCACATGTTCGCGGAAACGTCGGTCACGGGCCGATGGATCAGCGCGTAGTGGCCGTCGAACCGTTTTGGTAAGAGAGCCGCATCCTTGTCGTCGGGCTGCATCATAAGCCCGAGCCGATCGAATTTCTTGAAATCGTGCGTCAGAGCCAGCGCGACACCCGGTCCGCTGCGGCTGTAAGCGGTGTAGGCGACGACGTACGTCTCGATATCGTCGAGCCATGTAATCCGGGCGTCCTCGATTCCCCAGAGTTCTTCGGGATGGCTCTCCGGGTCGGGCATCAGCGTGGGCTCCGCGTCGATCTCCCAGCCATCCACCCCGTTCTTCGAGCGGGCGGCACAGAGGTGCGAGATTCCCCGGCGATCTTCCACCCTGCAAAGCAGCAACGTCGTCCCATCTTGTAAGAGCGTAGCGCCCGGGTTGAAGACCGTATGAGCGGGATACGGCCAGTCCGCAGCAGTGAGGATCGGGTTCTTATCGTGACGGAACAGAACTTCTTCGTGCGCGTTATTCAAACTCACGATGTATAAACGGATAACGGAGCCTTGGAGGAGCTATCATTCTCGGCAAGTCGAAGCTCCAGCAATGATACGAGGAACGCCAGCGAGGACTCTGCTCCTTGGTTCTCGTTAAGCCGCCCGTCGTGAAGGCCATCGCGGCATCCGCCGGTCGTGGGGTCGTAAAGCGACGCCTGTAAACGGTTTTGTCCGAGGAACCAATTGAACGCCCGCCTCGCCTCTTTCGTCCACTTCGGATCGCCCGTCACCCGCAAAGCATCCAGGCACGCGGACACCACCCCCATTGCCTCTACCGGCTGCTGATCGAATTCGGCCATTTGTTTTCCTCGAACGTAGAATCCATTGCTACCGACGGGTGAAAAGTACCCCTCCTCGGTCTGCTGGATGGCCGTTAACCAGTCGAGGGACGCGAGGCCGGCCGTGACCATATCTGCGCGCGACATCCATTGCCCCGAAACCAGGAGCGCTTGCGAGAGCCGTGAGTTTGAGTACGTCACACGGTCTTCGAACCAGGGCCACTCATCGGTCGCGTAGCCGCAGTACAAACTGAACAGCTTTTCGGCAAGCTCGAGGCGCACTTCCTGCACTCGACTCTCGCCCATGTACGCCCGCATGTATTCGTCGATGCCGAGGAGGGAAAATGCCCAGGCCCTTGGGCTGGAGAACCCGCTTACGACCGGCAACGCCTCGTCGAAGAGTCGCTTTGCGAGGCCTTGGGCGCTTGGATCATAAGAGCGTCCGACGACCGTCCCCAGCGCATAAAGTGATCTCCCGTGGCTGTCTTCGGATCCGGCCTCTTCCAGCCATCGGCGGTCGTAGGAGAGAAAGTTCATGAACCTGCCATTCGTCTTATTCAACGCATGGTTGAGAAACGCGAGATATCGCGCCATCAGGCCTTTGAGGTCGCTCGATTCGTAGCCGTCTTCCTCCAAGTAAGCCATCAGCATCAGAGCCCGCGCGTTATCGTCGACGCAATAACCTTCGTCGTAGTTAGGTACCGCGAAGGTCGCATGCTGGAAAATGCCGGTCGAGTCGGTCATCAACCTGATGTGGTTAAGGGTGACGTCGGGTAGCTCCGCCGGCCGGCCGGCGAGCATCTTTGTGTGGAACTTGCCGCGTCTCTTCGCGGCGTCGCTGGCCGCCCTCTCAAAGCTAGCCAGGTACTGCCGAGCCACGGATGGCCATACCATCTGCCGCCCGAAGTCCGCCGCCCTGGTCCGAATGGCTTTTCGCTCTTTGTCATTGCCGAGCAACCGGATCACCGCGTCTGCGAGGGCGTCCGAGTCTCGCCAAGGGACCAGCACCCCTCGTCCGTCGGCCAACAATTCCTCAGCGTACCAGTACGGAGTAGAAATGACCGCCTTGCCCGAACCGACCGCGTATGCCAGGGTTCCAGAGGTGATCTGCTCCGGCTTGAGATACGGTGTGATGTAAATA
The DNA here is from genome assembly GCA_013816225.1 of Armatimonadota bacterium. Lineage (GTDB taxonomy): Bacteria > Armatimonadota > Fimbriimonadia > Fimbriimonadales > ATM1 > JACDEQ01. The sequence continues at coordinate 4,820 of JACDEQ010000159.1, forward strand.
TCCGCAGCCCCAAGGAACTCGCTCAACTCGTCGTCGCCCACGAATCGGTTGTGGAACACAACATTGCCCTCGACTCCCTTAGCATGCGCCAACCGCTCAAGGCTCAACCTGTACGTCTCACCAACCTGTGCGCGGATGTTCGGATGCGTGGCGCCAACCACTGTATAAACGACATTCGGATGCCTTTCCAGAATCTTCGGCAGCGCCTGGATCACGTATTCGATACCCTTATCGGGCCCGAGTAGGCCGAATGTAAGGAGCACCGAGTCGCCGGCTACGCCGAGGCGCTCTTTGTAGCGCGTGGTCGATTCGAAGCGCACATCCGGGATGCCATGATGGATCAAGTCGATCTTGTCTGCGGAAACGCCGTGGACCTCTTGCATGAAGCCCGCACCTTTCTCGCTCATCACCACGATCCGCTCGGAAAGCTGGACAACCTCATCCATGACCTGCTTTTGAAGCTCGCTGGGCTCACGAAGGATCGTGTGGAGAGTGGTAACTATGGGCATGCGAAGCTCTCGCATCAGCGACAAGATGTGGGAACCCACTCTGCCGCCGTAGATACCGTATTCGTGCTGCAAGCACACGATGTCTACGTCGCTAATATTCAAGAAGTCGGCAGCACCCCGATATCCAGACAGCTCGTTCTCTCCTATTTCGAAGC
>JACDEQ010000160.1 GCA_013816225.1 Armatimonadota bacterium
GTAATAGGCCGTGCCCATGATGTCGAGCCACTCGTAATAGGCGTCGAGGCGGCGTTTGAAGTCATCGACATGGCGCCGCTTCCGCATGGTCCAGACGCCCTCGGCGATGCCGAGCATCCGCGGGAAGATCATCTCGTCTACGCGCTGGTTGGTGGCGATGTACTCGGTCCAAACATTCGCTTGCGCGCCCAGTACGTGCTTCGCCTCGCTGGCGTTCAACTCGGCGGGAACGGGCTCGTAGCTGTAAGCCTTCTCGGTGGAGGTCGTCGCGTACGAGTAGTCGAAATAGCAGTGCGAGGTGGGCGACATCACGACGTCGTGGCCGGCCCTCGCGGCCGCGATGCCCCCGTCGATACCACGCCAACTCATCACCGCGGCGCCGGGGGCGAGCCCGCCTTCGAGAATCTCGTCCCAGCCGATGAGTCTGCGCCGCCGCTTCCACAGGTGCCGCTCCATTCGCCTGACAAACCAGCTCTGAAGCTCGTCCTCGTCCTTCAAACCCTCGGCTTTGATGCGCGCCTGGCAGCGTGGGCAGTTCTTCCAGAAGCCCTTCCAGACTTCGTCGGCGCCGATGTGGATGAACTTGGAAGTGAAGAGGCCAATCGTTTCGTCGAGGATGTCTTCGAGGAACGCAAGCGTCTTGTCGTTGCCTACGCAGAACACGTTCGTGCGCGGGAGGCCCGCCGCCGCGGTGTTCTGGCAGCCGAGTTTGGGGTATGCGACGAGCGCGGGCAGCGCGTGCCCGGGCATTTCGATCTCGGGAACGACCGTTACGTGACGTTCCTTCGCGTATTTCACGATGTCGCGGATATCTTTCTGAGTGTAGAAGCCGCCGTAGAGTTTCTTGCCGGTCCCTTTGCCCGGGAACTCGAGGTCGCCCATGTTCCAAGCGCCGCCGGGCCAGATCTCACCGGTGTCGGCTCGCCATGCGCCAACCTCGGTCAGTTTCGGGAAGCGTTTCGACTCCTGCCGCCAGCCGCCGTCGTCGACGAGATGCCAGTGGAAGGTGTTCATCTTGTGCATCGCGAGGTAGTCGATGAACTTCTTGATGTAGCCGACCTTGAAGAAGTGGCGGGAGACGTCGAGGTGCATCCCGCGCCACGGAAATCTCGGCCAATCCTTGATCTCGACCGCCGGGATTTCCCAGTTGGCGGGTATGCGGCGGGCACTTTCGATCTGGGGAGGGAGTAGTTGGCGCAACGTTTGGACCGCGTAGAAGGCGCCGGCTCTATCGCCGTATGTTACGCTTACCGACTTATCCGTCACTTTCAAGGTGTAACCGCCTGCCGGCAGGGGGCCATTGGAGAACCGGATGAAGTTGTGGCCGGGCGGTTTCTTGACGGTCCGGAGGTCGAGCATCGCAGCGCGCTTCAGCATGTCATCGAGGAAATAGAACTGCCCCGAAGGATCGACGACGGCCGTCTTCTCGTCGAGGACAAACGCCGCGGGGCCATTCACGTAGCGCATCTCCTGTGGCCGTGGGAATACCGCGGGATCGGCGTGGTTCACGAAGGCGACGGCGAAAAGGACACCGAACATGCCGTCATTGTGACCGATGGATGCAATTAGTCCAGGTCTTTCCAGCACATTGCGGCGTTGAACAGGAGTTGATAGCTCCCGTGGGTCTGCATACGCCACATCGGATTAGTGGCGAACATTAGGATGTGCCCTTTTCCGAGTTTGCATTCGACAACCGCCGCCCGCCCCGCCAACGACGAGCCGCCTTCCAACATGCCGCTGATCAGCAGTTCCTTCTCGGGTGCGAACTTCACCAGAGCTTTCGGCGGGTTCGCGTTCGGCGTCATGAACGACTGTTGCTCGACATCGCCTTCCACCTTCTTCGGCTCATAAGGCGGGCGGCCTTGCACGATGTCTTGCTCGTCCGGGCCACCCCTTCTCGTGCCGCCGCCATCACCCCCGCCGAATCCTCCGAATCCCCCACCGCCTACCGACAGTACCGGCGACTGATCGAAATACATCGCGAACTTGGGGTCATAGCCCGCGGTTACCGGGCTTTTGCCGCCGCTGCTCTCGACCCGCAACACGGCTCCGGGAACTCGGAGGCCGCTCGGGTCGCTGATCGATACCCCTGAAGCCATCCCGAAATCGATAGGGATTTCGCATGTGTTGCCGACGGTAACGAGCAGCCCTCCCGCCTTCACGAAATTGCGAATGTTCACCACTCCTTCGAGGTCCAAGCCGCCGCGGATGTCGTCGGAGGTATCCGGGCCGCCGAGGTGCGTGAGACCCGGGAGAGGCTTCCACGGAATAGGCTCGGCGGCGGTTCTGCCCGTGAGCCACGATTGGGGCGAGCCTCCTCCGGGCGCCAGCACGATAACATCGTACTTGGCCTTGAGATTGTCGAAGTCGCGGATGGCATGAACCGATATATAGGAGTAAGGAATGCCGAGGTCGTCGAACGCCAGCCTGTACCAGCCTTCGTCTTGGGTGCTGGTCCAGGTATGAACGAGGGCGATCCTCGCGGCGGAAGTGGGGCGCAGTTGCACTTTGGGCAGGGAGCCGGCCGCGGCTTCGCCGATCATTAGTTCCGACAGGGTCCTTCCAACTTCATCCAGATCACCCTCCGCAACCAAGGTGCCGGCCGGCCACTTCTTGCCTTCGTAGGCGAACTCCTCCTTGGACAAAGAGATCTTCGCCCCAGGCAATTCGTATCGGAGTCGAGCTGCCGAAAAGTCGGCATGATTCCCGATGACGATGGCTTTGTCGGCTTTGCTCACAATAAGGGACGGCACAATAGCCGGTTGATTTACCAGTTCCATTGGAGCATCGAGGAGCTTGATGTCCTTGCACCGAATTGTCTCCACGTTGAAGAGTGGGCCCAATGTCCAGCCGGTGTCGTCGTAGGGCGACGGGTCGTTCGCGCTGTAGAATTGCTTGTCGAGCAGCATATCCGCCATACGGCTGTACGGCTGGTCCATCCTGACGACGTACGAGCCCTCGGCGAACTTGCCGTCGGCTGTGTCCACGGCTTTCGTTAGGCGGTTGACCTCGACACCTTGGCGGAACAGGAGTTCGAGGAGCGCCCCTTGTTGTGCCTTGCGCGGCTCGCCGGTCGGAAGGACATATCCTGCTGGCCCCTCGGCACGTGCCTTCTCCACACTTCGTCGCGATTTTATATAGTAATTACGTAAAAACTTATCTTTATTAGTCGCTACGTTGTGAAGGCCGAGCAGCAGCGCGCTTTGCTGAAGATTGATGTTGTTCCGAATGCTCCATCGGACTTTGGGAAACGGCGGGTTCGGGCGAAACCACGCGCGAGAGGACGAGCCAGCGTCGCGGATGCCCGTATCGGCGCCGCCACCGCCGAACGTTTCATAGAACCTGCCGACCGCGTTGTGGCCGTTTGCAGCGTAGAACGCGTAGTTCGGCGCCCATCCGTCATAGAACCCGTGGGTCCACACTCCCGGCACTCCCCGGCGTGTCATCTCGTTCACTTCGTGATAAGCGAGAATGTGCCACTCGTCGATTGTAATGGGATCGAGCCAGGCGTTGTACGGACCGGTGCCAGTGGATATGTATAGGTATGGCACGCTTTCATGCAGATCATGCAACACTTGGGGGTGGAACTCGAACCAAGTCTTCATTAGGTTTTTGCTCATTGCGAGAGATATCGCCATACCGTCGCGGTTGTTGTCGTGCGCTACGTATTTGCCCCAATAGACGAGTGGGACCGGCGGCTTCTGCGGATTTTGCTTACGGTAGTAGTAAGTGTCCACGTATCGGTCCCGCCCATCTGTTTCCAGAACGGGGGTCAGCATTACGAAGCAGTTCTTCCGAATGGTTTGAATAAAGGGCGTCTCTTCGACTACGAGCCTGTACGCGAGTTCCATCAACATTTCGGGGCTGCCGCTTTCCGTGGAGTGCATAGCCCCGGTCGCCCAATAGAAGGGAAGCCCATCTGCGATCAACGGATCCGCGTCCGTCAGTCCCCGCGGATCACCGAGCCTTTTCGTTATTCCCTTATAATGGTCCAGCTTCGACAGGTTCTTTTCGTCGCTGATCACCGCGACTACCATCTCCCGCCCCTCTTCACTCGTGCCCATACTCACGACCCTAATCCGCTTCGACGTCTTCTCGAGCTCGCGGTAGTACCGCGCGCAATCGCCGCTGTAGGTGAGCTTATTGGGGGTTCCGACCACATAGCCGACTACTTTATCGGGAGAAGGGACCGTAGCGCTTTCAGGAAGGTGGTCGACCAGTTCTGTGAGGAAAAACTTCTCCGTGGTGTACTCTTGGATTTTTGCGGTGTATTCCGCGTTGTCACCGGCAAAAGCGCAACACGAAGCGAAGGGTACGATGAATGCGCAAACACGCAGCATAACAGACAATTTCTGTGTTGGCCCGAATTCTTCCTTTGCACGCTGAACCACACGCCAAGAATCCAACGTAAAAACGATAAGGAACGGTATCAAACGCCGCCGATAAACACACTTAGTAAGGAGTCACCATGAATAAAACGACCTTTGCCCCAGTTCTGCTTTTGTTGCCCGCGGTACTCCAAGCCCAAACGTTTACGCAAGTCGCGCCGCTGCCCACTTCTGCGGATTTGTGGGGCGTGGACTTCGTTTCCCCCAGCATCGGTTTCATCGCCGGGGAAGGTCACACGTTATTCAAAACGACCGACGGAGGCGACAACTGGACCAGCGTCGCCCTGCCCGGTTATCAGGACGGGCCGTTTTATAACGTAACATTCGCGACACCCAGTCTGGGATTCGTGTCAGGCAACTCGGCGATTGGCTCGAAAGACATCTTTCGCACTGTCGACGGCGGGGCAACTTGGGCCCAAGTCCAGTCCTTCCCGCTCGGCGGTTCTTGGTACCACCAAGACTACATCGATGGCACCACGGGCTTTATGGGCTCCAACGGTGGGCTTGTTCGCACCCAAGACGCGGGCGAAACGTGGCTGCTGAGATCGGGCTATCCTGATTGCCCTGTCATATCCGGCATGGATTTCATCGACGCGAATACGGGTCTCGTAAGCGGGCTCATCGCCGGTTCAAGTGACGAGGGAATCTTCAAGACGACCAACGGCGGGCAGACGTGGAGACTCAAGCACCCGCGCGCTGCCAACGACGTCGTGTACTTGTCCGACCTGATCGCCGTAGCGGATAGTGGCGTCGGCGTCGTCCGAACGCACGACGGCGGTGAAACCTGGTTTCAGACAGGCGCAACTATCGAGACCGGGCTGGGAGATATCGAGGTCCTCGGCTCCAACACCTTAGTTGGCGTTTCCCTGGGCGGAGACATTTGGCGATCGGATGACGGCGGATACTCCTGGAACCTTCGCTGGATCGGTGAGGGAGACTTGCCGGCGAGTTGGTCGGTGAGCTTCCAAGATAGTTTGAATGGCCACGTCGTGGGCCCGTCGGGGGCAATCTTGGCATCAGCCGATGGCGGGCTCAATTGGACTCGGGTCAACCGCGGCATCAGCAG
>JACDEQ010000010.1 GCA_013816225.1 Armatimonadota bacterium
GTGGTCAGCTCCTCGGTAAGAGCCGGGTAATCGGTCCGGATCAGCGTGCCGTGAACCCGCATAACGGGCGGCAATCCGGCCTTTATGTGGAGGTCGCTCGCGTCGCGGCCAACAAGCTCCCTCAGCAGATCGTCAATCGAGAGTTGCATGCCTTAGCGGCGCAGCAACTGCCGAAGTTCCGAAACGACACCGGCGTAACTCAGCGCGACGTCCTCGGTAATGACACCCGCCTTCACATATTTGACCAGGCTCTGGTTCATGGTTTGCATGCCCCAGAAGTGGCCTTCGCTGATTGCGTGGTACAGCTCGCCGAAGTGGCCCTCTTCAACCAACTTGCTGATCGTCGGCGTACAGATCATGACCTCTGCGGCGACAACGCGGCCGTTGCCATCCGCACGGGGCACCAGCTTCTGCGAAACTACGGCTCGAAGCGAACCCGCAAGCCGCATACACAAGTGGTTCTTTTCGTGCGGCGGGAACATGTTGATGATACGGTCGAGCGTCTCGCCAGCACTAGGTGTGTGGACGGTGGACATAACCAAGTGGCCGGTCTCACCGGCCTGCAGGGCGACGTTCATCGTTTCGACGTCGCGCATCTCGCCGACGAGGATGACGTCGGGCGCCTCGCGGACGACTGCGCGCATCGCGATGTGGAAGTCGTGGGTGTCGATGTGGACCTCGCGCTGGCTGATATAGGAGAGCTTGTCCGCGTGGACAAATTCGAGCGGGTCCTCGATAGTGACGATGTGGGCCTGACGAGTCTTGTTTATTACGTCGATAATCGCCGCCAGCGACGTGGTCTTTCCGCAGCCGGTGGGTCCCGTGAAAAGTACGAGCCCTTGTCTGATTTTTGCCGATTCGTTTAAAACGGGCGGCAGTCCGAGCTGCTCGACCGAAAGAATCTCGAGCGGAATCAGTCGGAATACGCCTGCATGGCCGCCGCGCTGGAAATAGAGGTTTGCGCGGATGCGCATGAGATCACCGACTGAAAATGCGACGTCCATTTCGAGGCGATCCTCGAACTGAGCGGCCTGCTTGCTGGTCATCGTGCTCAGGATCAGGCGCTTGGCCTGCTCGTCGTCGATGACCTCCCAATCGCCGGGCAGCGGCTTTACGAGCGCGTGCTGCCGAATCTTCGGCACTGACCCGGCCTTTATGAATAAGTCTGAACACTTTTCTTTGTAGGCGATCTTGAGAAGTTCGTGGAGGGTGGCGTCCTCGATTTTTGCCATGTTGATTTTGTACCTCTACTCCTGCCCGGTCGTTTGCTTCGCTTTGCGCCCTGGGCGCAGGGCGAAGTATACCAAAACCCCTGCCGCAACAGCGAAGGCGGCTACCCACGGAACGAGGTGGCCACCCGATTGCCCTTTAGACGCCTGCCGCGTCTGTTTAGTTTGGACTTGAATCGTCTCAGGAATATCAATTTCGTCAGGATTCTGTGTTTTCAGCGTGATGCGGTATTCGACGGCGTTGAGGTTCGCGTCGTACTGGGAAACAACCTCCGCAGAAGACCCCGATGATGTCGCCACCGTAACGCCCTCCTTCGGCCGCTCCTTCTCGAACGTAATGGCTAAGACGTCGACGCGGTGTTGATCAGGCGCACCGGCGAAGGCGCGCGCAAACGAGGCGAGCTCGAATATCCCCGCCTGTCTGTCGATCAAGCCGTTCATGGCGAAGTCGGCAGTCAAGACGTTTCCGATCATCCCACCGCCGGCGCTCGACACAATCTGCAGGCCACGAATGTCCATGCCCATATATCTGCCCAGCGCCTCGATTTGTTTAGCAAGCAACTCTCTCGGATAATCTTCGTCTTGCATTCGAACCCGAACATAGTCGGGCCCGACAGAGGATTTTGTGACACTGATGTGAACGTCTGGCCGCCCGGGTGGAAGGACGTGAGGCTGCGCGAGAGTCGGCGTGGCCGACGCGACAAACACGCAGACAAATGCAATAACGAGTCGGGCCACGCCCGATGCTACCTTGTATGTTTGGCCCCTGGCTAAAAGCCGGGGGCCATTCTCTATCGCCTTCTGCGGAGAGCCAAGAGCGGCAAAAGGCAGATGAGCGTTGCCAGCGCGCTCGGCTCAGGAACCGGGTTGCCGCCAAGCTTTCCCGACCCATCGTTGGGCGGTATGCCTTGAATGTGCAGCAGCGCGAACAGGTCCGTCGGCTCACCTTCCTGCGTTGCGGTTGTAAAGGAAGAGGAATCCAAGCCGGTGCCCATCAGCTCGATCGTTGCCGACAAGCCGGGGAAGAACCGTGCATCGGGAGGCGCGTTCACAAACTCTATACGAACGTCGAACTGAAAGCCGGCGTTCGTGAAGAGGTTGTCACCGAACACGGGTTGCCCTTCGAGCAGCGGGTCCAGCGGCTCCGAAACCACTATGTCGCCCGGAATTGATGTCAGGCTCAAATCGAGCTCAGTGAGGAACTGACCCTCTGCCGAACTAACGTTGTGCGTCAATGTCAGGTCGACGACGTTCGGGCCCATGTCTTCGATCGTAAGCGTCGCCCATGGCGGTGTCCCGCCGGGCGTGTCACCAGAGATGACTTCGTCGAACGTGTAGACCAAAATGTCGGCTCTAGCGTTTGTGCCAAAGCTTACAAGTAACACAGCCGCGACGGCTGCGCGAACAGAACCATTTATTAGGTTCATCTTCTCCCATTTTTTCTAAACAATCGAGGTTGCACGAAATAAGCGCAACCTAACTCCGAATCGCTGCCTAAGAACAGCTATTTCCTATGATGCACGAGATTGCCGAATTTTACGTTCGGCATTATTGCGAGTTTCTGAATTGGATTACTTTTCTTCCAAACCCAGGTGCCGCAAGAATGCCTTCATATTCGGCTTCCTGCCAAGATAATCCTCGAGCATATCCATCTCGTCCATCGCGCCGCCACGGCCCAGAATTTTCTCGCGATAATACTGTCCCGCCTTAGGGCTCAGCAGCCCGAGCTCCTCGAATCTCTGGAACATATCCTGCGCGTAAACGAGCGACCATAAATATCCATAATAAGCGCCTTCGTAACCCACAAGGTGCCCGAAGGAAGCCTGGAAATAGGTCATCGGCACCGGTTTATAAAGCAAGACCTTCCCATACACGTCGTTGCCGACCTGCGTCGAATCCACGTCGCCGCCCGGAGCAGTATGATAGGCTTGGTCCATCAGGCCGAGATAGAATTGGCCCTCGGTTTCGAGCCCGCTGCCCAGCGTTCTCGCCTTTTTCATTCCCTCGAGCATTTTGTCGGGAAGCGGCTCGCCGGTCTTGTACTGTTTCGCAAAAGTCTTCAAGACTTCCGGCGACCAAACCCAATTCTCCATCATCTGGGACGGCGCTTCCACGAAGTCTCTCGCGACCTTGGTTCCCGAAAAACGTCCCAGCCGCGTGTTTGTCAAAATCTGGTGCAGGCCGTGTCCGAATTCGTGGAAGAATGTTTCAACTTCATCGTGCGGAAGCAGCGACGGCTTATCCGCCGTCGGCTTTGTGAAATTGCAAACGAGCGCCGCAAGCGGCGTCTGCACCGAACCGTCTTTGTTAACTTTTCGAGGCCGAAGGCCCCAGCAAGCCGCATGGTTGTATTTGTTCTCTCTCGGATAAAGGTCGGTGTAGAGCCGCCCAAGAAGTTCGTTCTTTTCCTTATCCCAGACTTCATAGAGTTTCACATCTGCGTGCCAAATTGGCAAGCCTAAATCTTTCGCCTTGCTCGTAACATCGCGATAATCGATCCCGTAAAGGGTCGAAGTAATGCTGAATAGGCCGTTGACTACTCGCTCCATTGGGAAGTATTCGGCGACTTTCTCGCTGTCTACGGAATATTTGTTCTTCAAAAGCCGAGTTTTGTAAAACGAATAATCCCACTGCTTAAATTCGGCCTTGCTGTTCCGAATGTGCTTGCGCTTCTCGTTTTGAAATTCCTCGAAATCGAGCAGCGCCTTCTTGCGCACGATCGGTTGCAGGTCTTTATAAAACTTGGCTACATTTTCGTCGGTCTTCGCCATACGGGTTTCGATCTCGTAATCCACGGTCGAATCGTAGCCGAGCATATTCGCCGCCTGCGCGCGCAGTTTGATCAACCGTTCGAGAGTGCGAATGTTTTCCGTTCCTCCGCGGCGGCGGTACGAGACCCAAGCCTTTTCTCGCGTAAGAGGCACCTGGCAATAGTCCATAAGTGCGCCATAGGAAGGCGCGTCCAGCTTGTAAAGGATCACGTCGGCGGCCCTCTCCTGCCGATCGATCGTGTCCTTGGGCACGCCCTTCAATTCGGAAATCAACAGCGGCACTCTCGTGTTGTCTTCGGCGATCTTCTGATCGAACTCGATGCCGAGCTTGCTCAGTTCCTTTTCGATTTCTTTAAGCTTCTCGCGGTCACTGGCAGCAAGATCCATGCCGGCCCGTCGATAATCGCGCATCGTGAATTCGAGCATGCGCTTCTCTTCGCCTTCGAGATTCGGCTTCGTGTCCGCATAGGCCTTAATCGCCTTGTAAAGGTCCTCCCGCTTGCCCATCTCGATGTACCAGTTCGTTACCATTTCCTCCGCAGCCCGCGAAGCGTCTCGCTCATTGGCATCGGTAGAGACGTACTGCATGAATAGAATCAGCGACGTGTCATTGTCGAGCCTAACATCCATATCGTCGAACGCGCCCAACGTATTCTCGAAGGTGCGCTGTCCGTTAGGTACCGCAATAATCGCCGCCACGGCAGCGTCACCACGCGCCAGCGCGTCCTTGATCGTCTGCTGCGCTTCCTGGGTGACGCCTAGCGAACACAGGGAAAAGCAAATTCCGATGACAAAAGACCGAAGCTGTTTCAATAATCGCATCTCTTAATACTGTGGCACGGCGCACGGACCCCTTGCCACTCCAAGGGCTTAGACGTGCGTGCGACTTGTACGCATCGAGCGCCTCGTCGAACGCGTGTATCATTCAGATATGCGCATACTCGCTTTGCTCGCCATTCTCATCGTTACCGCGCCCAAAGCCCAAGAAATCGAAAAGGCGATCGTCACCTACAACGCGGACAACGGAAGCCTCACCCGCGCCTATAGCTTCCCGCAATCACCCCAGCGCGAGCAGCGCATGCGAAGGTTTCTGGCCGCAACCCTCGCCAGCCTCGAAGCCAAAGCGTTCGACCGCCTTACGCCGCCCGACAAGATCGACTACATCGCGTTCAAGAACTACCTCGAGCACGAACTGCGCCAACTCGACCTCGACTCCGTCGCCTGGTCAGAAACCAAGCCGCTCGTCCCATTCTTCAATTCCATCATCGAACTCGAAGAGGCAAAGAGGACGATGCAACCCGTAGAAGCGGCAAAAGCCGCCATTACCCTCGAAAAACTGGAGAAAAACGTCGACGACGAGCGCAAAGCGGTAGAAGCCGACAAGACCTCTAAAAAGACGCTGGCCAACCGCGCCGCCCGCACAGTCGACAGCCTTCGCGATTCCCTTCGGGACTGGTTCGAGTTTTACAACGGCTACGACCCGCTTTTCACCTGGTGGACCGAAACGCCATACAAGGCCGCCGACCAGGCGCTCGACGCCTATGCCAAAACCCTACGCGAGAAAATCGTCGGCATCAAATCGGGCGACGAGACCGCCATCGTCGGAGACCCGATCGGCAGCGACGCGCTCCTAAGCGAGCTCGCCTACGAAATGATCCCGTACAAACCGAAAGAGCTGATCGACATAGCCAACAAGGAGTTCGCCTGGTGCGAAGCCGAGATGAAGAAGGCGTCCCGCGAGATGGGCTTCGGCGACGATTGGAAGAAGGCCCTTGAAAAGGTCAAGACGATGCACGTCGAGCCGGGCAAGCAGCCCGACCTCGTCCGCGACCTAGCCCTCGAAGCGATCGCGTTCCTCGACGAGCACGACCTCGTCACCATCCCCGAGCTATGCCGCGAGACGTGGCGGCGCGAAATGATGTCGCCTCGGCAGCAGCTCGTCAGCCCGTTCTTCCTAGGCGGCGAGGTCATCCACATCGCCTACCCCACGAACACGATGTCGCACGAGGCGAAAATGATGAGCATGCGCGGCAACAACATCCACTTCGCGCGCGCCACCGTGCACCACGAACTCATCCCCGGCCACCACCTCGACGGCTTCATGAGCGAGCGCCACCGCCCCTACCGCAGCCTCTTCTGGACGCCGTTCCACGGCGAAGGCTGGGCGCTCTACTGGGAGATGCTCCTCTGGGACCTCGGCTTCGCGAAATCGCCCGAAAACAAAGTCGGCATGCTCTTTTGGCGCATGCACCGCTGCGCTCGGATCATCTTCTCGCTCGGTTTCCACTTGGAACAGATGACCCCGCAGCAATGCATCGACTTCCTCGTGGATAGGGTGGGCCACGAGCGCGCGAACGCCGAAGCCGAAGTCCGAAGGTCGCTCAGCAGCGCCTACGGCCCTCTCTATCAGTGCGCCTATATGCTCTGCGGCCTCCAGTTCCGAGCCCTTCACACGGAGATGGTCGGCTCCGGCAAAATGACCAACCGCCAGTTCCACGACGCGATCCTCCACGAGAACTCCCTCCCCGTAGAACTCGTCCGCGCCATCCTCCGCAAGGACCGCGTCACAAAGGACTTCCGGTCTTCGTGGCGATTTTACGAGGGAAAACAAGAATAAGACATATAAGTCCTATAAATCCCCTTAGAACGAATTCTCGGAACCCGGAAATGTCTTCTCCCGAACCTCGGACGCGTAAGCCCGGATCGCGTCCGTGATCGCCTGCCGGCCGTCCAAGTACCGCTTCGTGTGCTTGAACGGATCGCCGGCGGACAGCCCCAAAATATCGTGCCAGACCTGAACCTCGCCGTCGCAATCCGGCCCGGCGCCGATCCCGATCGTCGGGATCGGAAGCTCGTCGGTGATGCGCCGAGCCACCATCGCGGGGACCATCTCCAAGACCACCGAAAACGCACCCGCGTCTGCGATTTTCTTGCCGGCATCGAGCACCAAATCGGCCTTGTTTCCCCGCCCCTGAACGCGGAAGCCCCCGAAGGAGTGCACGCTCTGCGGCGTCATGCCGATGTGGCCCATCACGGGTACTCCCGCCGCCACGAGCCCGCCTATCGCGTCCACGTACGGCCCTTCGAGCTTCAGAGCCGCGGCGCCGGCCTTCACCAGTTCGATTCCCGACCGAATCGCGTCCTCGGCGCAAGCCTGGTACGACCCAAACGGCATATCGGCGACCAACAGCGCCCGCCTGCAGCCACGTGCCGCAGCAGAGACGTGGTGGATCATTTCGTCCAGGGTCACCGGGAGCGTGTTTTCGTATCCCAGAGTGGTGTTCCCGACCGAGTCGCCGACGAGGATAATATCGACACCCACCTCGTCCGCCATCTGGGCGCTCGGCGTGTCGTATGCCGTTACGCAAACGATCCGCCCCCCTTTCATCGAGGCGATCTTCGGCGCGGTCATGATGTCGGACATTGCGACGGCAGGTTACCCGCCCGTCCGCGTCCACCGGCTGGAAGCTGGCGATCCCTCGGGTACAATTTGCGCCTACGCGCGGGTGGTGGAATGGTAGACACGCATGCTTGAGGTGCATGTGCCCAAAAGGCGTGAAGGTTCGAGTCCTTTTCCGCGCACCAGTTTTTCTCGAGAGTGCCGTGGCTTGGCCGCCTTCCTGCTTCTCACCCTTGCTCCTCCGAAGGACGTTTGGCGGACGATTCGTACGCATCAAGCATTAGCGAGAAGGGCCGAAGTACGTTCTAGATTTTCCTCTTCATTTTTTTGTTCGTGATTTTGGGAAATTGCCGGGGTTTGGGAAAGTCCGTATCGGTTGGCTCGCGTCTTCTTGGAAACGATCGAGATGGCGCCGCGCTCGCGTTGCTTCTCCTCGCAGTAGCCGAGACGTTCACGCCTCCCATTCGACTTAGGGCTGTTGGAGGCTCGATGACAACCAGCGTTTTGACCGTTTTTCGGATCGCGAGGTGCAAGATTTGTTTGGCCCGACACACGGACGAGCGGCATGAAGTCTATTTGGTATTGAGAGTTAGCAGGCCGCTCATCCGTGGCACACGCCAGCCTCACTCCGGCCACCCAGGCCGTTGGTCGTGCACAGGTTTCTGCGCGGATAAGTTCCCGGTGGTGTATGATGTCGAATCTTGGGATAGAGCGGTAAGGTTCGGCAGACCTTGCTCGTACTATAGCTTATGCTACTGCCGATCGCTCTCATGATTTGGGTGGAGACGACTGTTGCGCCTCTATGAAAGAATTCGCAAAAGACCCGGCGTTCCGGGCGGAGCACTTGTCGCCCGAGGCGCTCGACTTCGTGCCTCAAACCGGGAAGATGGGGACGTTCGCCTACGAGGGCGGCACCGCGAAGACCTTCCTCGTGCCTCCCGCGCCAGATACCAAAGCGGGCGTAATCGTGATCCACGAATGGTGGGGATTGAACGACCACATCAAGCGAGAGGCCGAGGCGCTGGGCAGAGCCACCGGCTACGCCGTTGCCGCGATCGACCTCTACGACGGCCGAGTCGCGACCAGTTCGGACGAAGCCTCGAAGTTCATTCAGATGGTCGACGACGATAGAGCCAGGAAGATTGTCACCGCGGCTCCGAAGCTGATCGAGGACGGCACGATGTTCGGGCGCAAACTCGAGAGGGTTGGCGTTGTCGGCTATTGCTTCGGCGGCGGCTGGTCGTTCCAGACGGCGCTCCTCGGCGGAGCCAACGTCGATGCGTGCGTGTTGTACTACGGCATGCCCGAGCTCGTTCCCGAGAAGCTTCGCGCGCTCCAAGCGCCGGTGCTCGGGGTCTTCGGAAACAAGGATCGCCGTCTCGGGCCGGAACTCGTCGGCAAGTTCGCGCAGGCTATGGCCGTCGCCGCGAAGCCACTGGAGCTGCGTGTCTACGACGCCGACCACGGGTTCGCGAATCCGAGCAACCCTAAGTTCGACAAGGCTAACGCGAAAGACGCTTGGAAGGCGATGTTGGTATTCTTCAAGCGGTACCTGTGAAATTCGCAGCAGCATTGTTCAGCCTCACCCTGGCGACGCTCGCCAGCGCGCAGGAGTCGACACCCACTTGAACCGGATGACCCGGTGAGGGAGGCTTCCTCGGTTCGGGGGAGATTCAAAAGCAGTGGGTGTTCAGCGCGCGGTACGTCGACATCGACGCCGATCGGGCGCGTTACCGTCTTACGGCTGCATATCGCTTCGCGCCGAGGCTTCAGGCAGGGCTCGAATATAACCCCGCGGCGGACGAGGTCGGCTTCATCGGCAACTACATTCTTGCAACAGAAACTCCGAGCAGACCGTCGATAAGCATCGGAACGTCGAGCGACCGGATCGGCACACCGGCAGGCCCGAAGATGTACTACGTCACGTTCGCCAAGGGGCTCCCCGATCTGAAGTTGGCGTCCTACGTCTCGATCGCGTATTCAGAGCATGACGACGGCGTCAACTTCCCGTTCGGGGCGACCTACTGGATAGCGCCCCAGTGGTCGATTCTCGGCATGAACGACGGCCGAAAGTCGCACCTGATGCTGAACCACTTGCAGCACGATTTCAGCATCTCGCTGATGCTGGTTCATATGGAGCGGTTCGGGCTGAGCCTTGCTTGGGGCTTCTGAACCCCAATAGGTATCCTCTCGTTGTGGAACCATTCCTGGGAGAGGAGCCGGCTGGCTGGCCCATGCTCGTCGACACTGCGCTTGGGGAGGACATCGGACATGGGGACGTCACGCGGTTCGCCGTTCCCGACGATTCACGCTCCTATTACGAAATCGAAGCGCAGGCGGACGGCGTGGTCTGCGGCATCGGAATCGCACTCGATCTGCTCACGCCCCTCGGCGATGCCGAAGAAGATGAATTCATAGAATACAAAGTCGTAGACGGTGACACCGTGTTGGCTGGGTCCATCGTCTTGGCAGGGAGACTGCAAACCCGTGAGCTGCTGAGAAACGAAAGAACGGCGCTCAACTTCCTAATGCACCTCTCCGGTGTAGCTTCCTTGACCGCGCAATACGTCGCAAAGACCGAGGGCACGAAGGCCAAGATCCTGGACACGCGCAAGACGCTTCCCGGCCTGCGCGCGTTGCAGAAATATGCAGTCCGATGCGGCGGCGGCGTCAACCACCGCATGGGCCTCTTCGACGGCATCCTGATCAAAGACAACCACGTGAAGGCGGCCGGCGGCGCGGCGCAAGCCGTCAAGGCCCTCAAAGGCCAAGCCCCGCATACGATGCGCGTCGAGATCGAATGCACGACCGTGGCCCAGGTAGACCGGGCAATAGGCGCAGGCGTGGACATCATTCTTCTGGACAACATGTCCATGGGCGAGATGAAGGACGCGGTAGGGATCGGCCGCACCAAAGTGTTGTTCGAGGCTAGCGGAGGGGTGAGCCTCGACACGGTCAGCGACATCGCAAAGACCGGGGTCGACTTCATCTCGGTCGGATCGCTGACCCATTCCGCTGCCTCTCTTCCCTTCCATCTCGAGTTCCGATGAGGCCGGTCCTCGATCAGTCGAGGGAGCTTATCGAGTTCGAGTCGGTCGGCTCCACCCAGACTGAGCTGGCGGCGTACGTTAAGCTGGGCCGTCGGGACGTTGCCGCGATTTTGGCAAAGGAGCAGACAGAAGGCAGGGGCCGATTCGGGCGCACCTGGTTCAGTCCAGGCGATGGCTCCCTTTCGCTCTCCCTTGCGCTATTCGATTATGCGGATTGGCCTGCGCCGCAGTACATTGGAATGGCGATTGCCCTCGGCGCCGCCGAAGCCCTACATTGCGGCGTCGTGTGGCCGAACGACCTCGTCCCGCCACCCGCACACCACGGCCTGCGCAAGCTCGGCGGCGTATTGAGCGAACTGGTTAAGGACCCGGACGCACGCCTCATTCCTGTGGTCGGCATCGGCATCAACATAGCGGTCGAGAACTTTCCGCAGGAGCTTCAGGTAATGGCGACCACGCTGCACCTGGCTACGGGCGAAGATCTGACCCCGATAGACGCTTGCAAACGAATCCTCAGTGGTATCGAGAAAGTGCCGGAGCCAAAGAACTGGCATGCTCTCGCGCTGCGATGGAGGGCCATCGACAGGACAGCTGGCAAGCTCTACAAGCTGCCGGACGGCAGGGTGGCGAGTGCGTCCGGAATCGGAGAGGCGGGCCAGCTGATTGCAGAGGTAGACGGCGAGCGGGTGGAGGTTTCGTCCGCAGAAGGCCTCTTCGGACACGCTACCTGAGTGGGAAGAACTCGGCGGACAAGGCGCCTGCTTCCAGGGTGTATCGTCCTGCGAAGCGGGCGTGGCTGCCAGTTTGGCATACCCAGGTTTCGCCCACTTTATTCGGTTCTTCTAAGAATGTGTGCGAGTGCCCACCCAGAATGAGGTCGATGCCCGGCACCTTAGCGGCGAGCGCGAGGTCCTCCGCAAGGCCGATGTGAGAAAGGCAGATGAGTGTTTTAGCAGAACCCCTGAGACGCTCCACGCAAGCTTTGGCGGCCTTGATTGGCGAAGTGTTGACGAAGGCGCTGAGGTGCTTTGCCGCCATCCCGTCGGTAACCATCGGCACCATCACACCAAAAACGGCTGCGTCGCCAATGATTAGTTCCGAAGGGAGCGGATCGTCTTCGGTGTCGAGGCCATCGAGCAGCGCTTGGTGCTTGCCCCCCTTCCATTTTAGGTTAGCCGCCAGGACGGGGTGCTTGCAGCCGGCGAGCTTTGCCCGAAAGCCGGCTTCCGTAACGTGGAACTCGCGGTTCCCGGGAACGCTGGCCGTGCACCGGGCGTCAGCCAGACGCGCCCAGACCGACTCGACGGAAAGCGGAATCGCGATGTTGCCGGATTTCACACAATCGCCACAATCGAAGTAAAAGTCAGCGGTCGGGCGCAGTTCTTTCAGCTTCTCCGCAGCTTCGACATTGAGCTTGCCGTGCATGTCGTTGGTGTGCAAAATGACCATGTCGGTTTCAGTACCTTACCTTCGCGTAAACCCAAAACAAGGCTCACGCGTCATAATTAGGTACACCACAAGGAGGAAGCATGACAACCGCATTATTGGCGGCTCTAACGCTGATGAGCCCGCCACCAATACAAGACTACACAGCCAGTTTGCTAAAGGTCGGCACGGTGGCTCCGGACTTCACGCTTAAGACACCGGCCGGCAAGCCTATCAAATTTAGCGGCGTTTACAAGAAGAACAGAGCCACGATTCTAAACTTCTGGTTCTACCACTGAGGCGCCTGCCGTGAGGAGTTGCCTCACTTGAACAAGCTTTACAAACAGAACAAGGCCAAGGGCCTCGCCATTCTCTCGATGAACCGGGGAGATAGCGCTAAGGTCGCCGGCGATTATTGGAAGAAGACCGGGATTGCTTTCCCCACAGTTCTGGCGCCGGACGCTTGGCACGACAAATACAAGGTCAGCGCTTATCCCACGAACTACGTCGTGGGCAGTTCCGGCAAGATTATCGCCCGGTTCGTCGGCTGGGACGAAGCCGCCATGAAGAAAATTCTGCGTTCCAAAGGCATCCCCGTCTAACAAGACGCGGGTACCCGATGCCCCTGCGATGCCACACTCCTTGAATGAGTGTGGCATCGTATTGTACGAGGTAATCTCTGCCTCCGATGGACCTGATCCAATTGACCCACGGAGGCAGCCGACCTAAGGCGCCAAAACCCGAGAACGTCGAGCTTCACTTCAGCGAAAAGGCCGTCCTCGAACTTGAAAGGTTGGTGACCCACTACCCCGACAAGAAATCTGCGATGCTGCCTGCGCTGTGGATTGCTCAACGTGAATACGGTGGCTACCTACCCGCAGATGCCCTTGCCGAAGTGGCGCTGCGCTTGGAAAGAAGCTACGCCGAGGTCGAGGGCGTCGCCACCTTCTATTCGATGTACCACCCGCACCACGCCGTAGGGAAACACCTCATCGAGGTCTGCACATGCCTGTCCTGCTACGTCTGTGGCGCATACCGAATCGCCGACTACCTGAAGGAGAAGCTGAGGGTCGACTGGATGGGAACCACCGAGGACGGCCTATTCACCCTCGAAGAGGTGGAGTGCCTGGACGCGTGCGATCGAGCGCCGGTGCTGCAGATCGGCGACCAGTATTACGGGCCCGTCACCGAACGAGACGTGGACGCATTGATAGACAAACTCCGTACTGCGGCCGAGCCGACGACGATCAAGCTTGCAGACGAAATCGTGCAGGCCCAACTGCATAAGTCAGACCAAGAACGCATTTCTTAAGGCATCGAACCTAAACCGCCGGGCGATAAGCGGCTATTTCTTTTTGCTAGTAGCGACGCCCTTCGGCTCGAACTCGAAGCTCCCATCGCGGTAGTCGACAAAGACCATACCGCCGTCGCCAACGGTTCCTTTGAGAATCTCCTGTGCCAGAGGGTTAAGGACTTCGCGTTGAATCGCGCGCTTTAGCGGCCTTGCGCCGAATGTCGGATCGTAACCGACAGCCGCCAACTGGTCTTTCGCCGCATCCGTCAGCTCGAGGTTGATCTTGCGGCCGGAAAGCCGTTTGGCTAGTAAACGGAGTTGGATCTCGACGATCTGCTTGATCTCCATCGGACTCAGCGGGCTGAAGACCACGATGTCGTCGATGCGGTTCAAGAACTCCGGCCGGAAAAAACTCCTAACGGCCTCCATCACCCGTCGCTTTACGTCCTCCGTAATGTCGAGCGGCATGTCGCCGTATTCGTGCGACCCCAAGTTGCTCGTCATGATCACGATCGCATTGCGAAAGTCGACCGTCCGGCCCTGTCCGTCGGTCAGCCTTCCGTCGTCGAGCAATTGCAGAAGAACATTGAAGACTTCGGGGTGTGCCTTCTCAATCTCGTCGAGGAGGATGACGCTGTACGGCTTGCGACGAACGGCCTCGGTTAGCTGGCCACCCTCTTCGTAGCCGACGTATCCCGGCGGTGCCCCGATCAGGCGCGCCACAGTGTGTTTCTCTTGGTATTCGCTCATGTCGATGCGAGTCATGCTCCGCTCATCGTCGAAGAGCAGCTCCGCGAGTGCCCGCGCAAGCTCCGTCTTCCCGACGCCCGTCGGGCCGAGGAATAAGAACGAGCCGACCGGCCGATTCGGATCGCCGATACCGCTGCGAGACCGACGGACGGCATCGCTGACGACACGAATCGCTTCGTCCTGGCCGACCACGCGGTCGTGCAACCGGTCGTCCATTTTGAGAAGCTTGGCCATCTCCCCTTCGACGAGCCTCGAAACAGGGATGCCGGTCCACTTGGCCACCACCTCGGCCACGTCCTCGTCGTCGACTTCTTCCTTGAGCATCTTCTGGTCTTTCTGAAGCCTTGCCAATTCCTCCTCGAAATCGCGTACTTGCTCGCTCAGCTGCGGCAGTTCGCCGTGCTGGATTTGAGCAGCACGTTCCCAGTCCTGGTCGCGCTCTGCTTGCTGCAATGCCGTCCGTGCTGCCTCCATTTGCTCTTTGACGCCACGAATCTCAGAGATCTTGTCCTTTTCGCCTTGCCAATGAGCCGCGAGGACAGACCGTTGTTCATTAAGCTCGGCGAGCTCCCTTTCAAGTCTCTCCAGCCTCTCCTTGCTTGCGTCGTCCTCCTCCTTGCGCAGCGCCTGCCTTTCGATTTCGAGCTGGGCCACTCGCCGGTCTAGCGTGTCTATCTCGGTCGGCACGCTGTCGATCTCCATGCGCAGGCGGCTCGCGGCTTCGTCCATCAAGTCGATCGCTTTGTCGGGAAGAAATCGGTCGGTGATGTATCTGTCGCTGAGTGTCACCGCCGCCACAATTGCCGAATCCGTAATGCGCACTCCGTGGTGAACTTCGTACCGCTCTTTCAAGCCGCGCAGAATCGCGATCGCGTCTTCGACGCTGGGTTGCTCCACCATGACCGGCTGGAACCGCCGTTCAAGGGCTGCGTCCTTCTCAATGTATTTTCGGTACTCGTCGAGGGTCGTCGCCCCCACGCAGCGCAGTTCCCCGCGCGCGAGCATCGGCTTTAGCATGTTTGCCGCGTCCATCGAGCCCTCCGCCCGGCCCGCGCCCACAAGGTTGTGAAGCTCGTCGATGAATAGAATGATCTCGCCGTCCGAGGCCTCGATCTCCTCCAAAACTGCCTTCAGCCGCTCCTCGAACTCGCCGCGGAATTTCGCGCCCGCCACCAGGGCGCCAAGATCGAGAGTGATCACGCTCTTGCCTTTCAGCCCTTCCGGAACATCGCCCGCCACGACCCGCTGCGCCAGTCCCTCCGCAATGGCGGTCTTTCCGACCCCAGGTTCGCCGATCAACACCGGGTTGTTCTTGGTGCGCCGGCTCAGCACCTGCACCACTCGCCGGATTTCTTCGTCGCGCCCGATGACCGGGTCGAGGGCGCCCTTCCGAGCTGCAGCGGTCAAATCGCGTCCGTACTTCTCGAGCGCTTGGTACTTGTCTTCGGGTGACTGATCCGTGACCCTCCGTCCGCCCCTAATGCTTTCGATTGCCCTTTCCAAGCTGCCAGGGTCGGCACCGGCTGTTCGCAAAGCCCGTCCCGCGAAACCCTTGCTTTCCGACGCAATGCCCAGCAGCAAGTGCTCCGTGCTCACATAGTCGTCGTCGAGCTTCTCCGCGTCCCGAAACGCGTGATCGATCGCCTCGCGCAGACGGGTCCCCAGAGCAGAGCCGTATGCGGATGCGCCCTGCACTTTCGGCTGCCTCTCCAGCTCGCCGCGCACCTCCGACTCCAACGGCCCGGTCGCAGCCCCGACCTTGTCGAGCAGCGGCTTCGCAATCCCTTCGGATTGGCGCAGTAACGCAAGCAGCAGATGCTCGGGCTCGATCTGGGTGTGCTGATAGTCTTCGGCGATCGTTTGCGCGGCTTGGACGGCATCCTGGCCCTTTAGGGTTAGCTTGTCGAGTCTCATTTCGTCTCGTGCGAGTCCCTATTTATACTCCAGCGCCCAAAACAGAAAGAGCCCCCGCCCCAAAGGAACGAGGGCGGAGCCCAATGCAGGCCAACTTTACTTGTCGATTCGAGTAACGGTGGCGGTGGCGTCGGTCGGGGGCATGCTGGCGTCGAACTGGACGTTCTTCATGCTGTACGTACCCTTCACGAGTTCACCGACAGAGGCGGTCAGCCAAACGGTGCCGGCTCCGGTCATCGGCGTGTCACCGGCGGTCTCCTTGTAGGTGAAGCCGATTCGCAGGTTCTTGGCCTCACCGACGGTTTCCACGGCTTCCAAAGTGTACGTGGCTTCCGCGTCCACGGTGCTCTTGGCCGCGTCACCCTTGACCTTCCGGCCCCACGCCTCGCCGACCTTAACTTCCTTGTTCGGGTAATAGAAGGCGAAAGCGTTCTCGAGCCTTTCCTGCCGAGCCTCGCTGGGGGAGTCGCTCTTCGATTCCAGAGGCTCGCCGTTCGCATTGAAAGTCGTGGTGCTGTTGTACTTCTGGTCGCCCATCATCTGGGTCATGTCCTCGCCGTTGACCATCAGGCTGAAGGCATCCGCGGCGATTTCGACGACGACTTTGCCGCCCTCTACCTTGGTGACCTTCGCGGTGTGGTGCATGGCGAAATTCATGTCCATCTTCTGACCGCCGGCGTCGAT
This sequence comes from Armatimonadota bacterium, assembly GCA_013816225.1. Taxonomy (GTDB): domain Bacteria; phylum Armatimonadota; class Fimbriimonadia; order Fimbriimonadales; family ATM1; genus JACDEQ01. The sequence goes on from JACDEQ010000010.1 coordinate 16,518, forward strand.
GTTGGCCGCGACGGCGATCTTGTACTTCGAGGTTTTGCCGACTTCCGGCTTCCACTCGACCTTGGCGCTCTCCTGCGCCGCGAAGGCGGCCACGGCCAGTAAAGCCGCAGCGCCCACAAAAAACTTGGTTCTCATGTTGTGAATAATATCTCCTTTACGAGTCTTTGAGGAATACGCGCGAGCGGCGGACTAAGTTGCTATCAATTCGATTGGTTTTGCACGCGACGAACCCAGTTTCCTATGATAGCTCTTCCGTGCTCCGAAAGGATACTCTCTGGATGGAACTGCACTCCTTCCACATCGAGGTCGCGGTGCCGCAGGCCCATGATCTCGCCGTCGTCAGCGCTCGCCGTGACCTCGAGTTCATCAGGCAGGCAGGTTCGTTCGACCACCAGGCTGTGATACCGAATAGCTCGAAACGGCGACGGCAATCCCTCGAATACGCCCTTGCCTTCGTGATGAATGGCGGACTCCTTGCCATGCATGATTCGCTTCGCTCGAACGATCTTTCCGCCGTAAACTTCGCCGATCGCTTGCATGCCCAGGCAGACTCCAAAAACCGGGGTCCTTCCTGCGAACGCGCGGACCAGGTCTTCGGTGATTCCGGCCTTGTCAGGCGTGCACGGCCCCGGCGAGATCAAGATCCCGAGGGGCTTTAACGAGACGACCTCTTCCACGCTGACCTCGTCGTTTCGCATCACCAAGATCTCTGCGCCGAGTTCCTCGGCGAGCTGGGCCACGTTGTAGGTGAAGCTGTCGTAGTTGTCCAGCAGCAGGATCACTGTAGGTCTCCCGCTTCGGCTATCTCGATAGCCTTGATCACCGCAGCCGCCTTGCTCGCGCACTCTTCCCACTCTTTCTCGGGAACGCTGTCGTACACGATGCCCGCTCCGGCTTGAACGTGCGCGACGCCGTCCTTGAGAAAAATCGTCCGAATCGCGATCGCCATGTCCATGTCGCCGTCGTAACCGAAATAGCCCACCGCCCCGGCATAAAGCCCGCGACGGCTGGTTTCGAGTTCGTCGATGATCTCCATCGCCCTCACCTTCGGAGCACCCGAGACGGTTCCGGCAGGGAAGCAAGCGCGGAGCGCGTCGAAGCAATCGAGTCCGTCGTTCATCTCGCCGGTCACGTCGCTCACGATGTGCATCACGTGCGAATACCGCTCCACGACCATAAACTCGTTGACATTGACGGTACCCGCCTTCGCTATTCTGCCGATGTCGTTGCGGCCCAGATCGACCAGCATGATGTGCTCCGCCCGCTCCTTTTCGTCAGCGAGAAGCTCTTCCTCCAACTTGCGGTCGCATTCCTCGGTGTCGCCGCGTGGCCTGGTTCCGGCGATGGGCCTTACCCGAGCACGCCTGCCTTGCACCGTCACGAGGACTTCGGGTGATGCGCCGATCACGTCGAAATCGCCGAACCGGATTAGGTACATGTACGGCGACGGATTCAGGTACCTCAGACTTCGGTAAAGAGCGATGGGATGCGAGCTCACCGGAGCCGAATACCGCTGGCTGATCACCATCTGCACGCCGTCTCCGGCAGCGATGTATTCCCTCGTTCGCGCAACGGCGTCTTCGTAATGGTCGCGGCTCACGTTGGATGTGAACATGGCCCGCCGCTTCGGGCTTTCCGGAATCGGCGGTGTCGGCGCGCGAAGCCGTTCGAGTATCCCCTTGATCTGACCTGCCGCTCGCTCGTAGGAGCCCGCTTCGTCCGTCGCATGCGCGATTACTAAGATGCGGTTTTTGGCATGGTCGAAAGCCACCATCGAATCGCAAACGAGCATATGCATGTCGTCGCAGTAGAGATCATCGGTGTTCGCGTCGGGGAGCCTTTCGAAAAACCGAACGACGTCGTAAGCAAGCATCCCCACCGCTCCGCCTGTAAAGGGCGGCAGCCCTTCCAAGTGCGCGTAGGGTCTTTCGTGGAGCAATTTGCGGATGGTATCGAGCGGCGAACCTTCCTCGCCTATCGCGAACTCTTGCTCGCCGGCGTAGCCCTTTCGTCCCTTCGACCGGACGACGAGTGACGGGTCCACACCGATAAAGCTATATCGCGCGAGCCGCTCACCACCCGTGACGGATTCCAACAAGAAACTATGCTTCGTATCGTGCGCGAGCTTCCAATAAGCGCTCGTAGGCGTTTCGAGGTCCGCAAGAATCTCCGCATAAACCGGGACGCGTTTTCCGCCCAGCGCAAGCCGCGCAACCTCCTCGGCCCCCGGTCGGATCATGGGCGACAGTATATCCGGCTAACCTTCGGGCAACCTAATGGCCAGTCGAATTCTCCTTATCCCGGGAAGACCCACCATGCTCGGTCGATTCGGCCGAGCCACGGGTACACGAATGTGGAGCCGAGGGCGCGGTAGCTGACCCGG
>JACDEQ010000011.1 GCA_013816225.1 Armatimonadota bacterium
CCATCGTGGCGGGCGCGGGGCTCGCAATGCCGCCGACGATGCTCGGGCTCTCCCTATTGTGCGGCGTTATCTGGACATTCGGATCGTTGAGCTACAGCAGCGCGGTCGATAACGTGGGCGTCACTCGGAGCACCCCGATCAAGAACATGGCGCCGGTATTCGCGGCGATCTATGGAATCATCCTGTTTCAAGAATATTCCCTGGCGAACCCGGTGGCGCTCACGATGACGGTTTCCGGCGTTCTGCTTATGGTCGCGGCTGCGTTCCTGATTGGCCGGGCGAGCGCGCTGGAGCACGAGAAAGCCTTCGCCTACGACGTCACTCGTTCCGCGGCGGACCGGCGGCGGAGCTTCGGTTTGGGAATAGCCTTCTCGCTGGGTGCGGCCTTTTTCTACGGCGCCTATTCGGCGCCGCTTAAGTATCTTTTCAAAAAGGGCGTCTCGGTCTATGCGGTTTGCGCGTGGCTGGGCGTGGGCGTGCTGATAACAACGGTTCTGATTTACATTGTCAAGGAAAGACGGCTTTCGCCAAGGTTCCCCGGCCGACGTGAGTTTCTGCTTGCGCAAGGGGCGGGTGCGATATGGACTTCGGGGCAGCTCCTGGGCGCACTCGCGATGCTCTACATTCCGATGTCGATCAGCTGGCCAATTTCTAATTTGGGAACCCTCGTCGCCGTCGCCTGGGGCGTGTACATTTTCAAGGAAGTGCATATCGAGAAGCACATCAAGGAGTTCGGATTGGGGCTCGTTCTCTATGTTGCGGGGCTGACGCTGCTCGCGATGGCCGCGCCTGGCGGGCACGTTTAGCGCGGGAACTTCTCGAGGGCTTTCTTTAGGCGTGGGTAGAGCTTCCTTGCATCCTCCCGCATGGTTCGCACCCGCAAATCGGCAGGCGAGATAATGATTTTCCGCTCTTTCGCCCACGCCACCAGGCAGAAAATCTCCTCGATCGCGTCGTCGCCCATGGCGAGGCAGCCGATCGAGACGTTGCTCCCGTGGACGTAGATATCACCGCCAATTTGGTCTCGAGGGATAGTCGAAAACTTGATGTCCTCCGCGTTCGGGTAGTCGACGCCGAGCGATAGGTGATAACGGCTGTTCGGGTTCAGTGCCGAGATTCGGTAGAAGCCTTCGGGGACCTGTCTGTCACCTTCCTTGAGCTTAGGCCCCTGTCTTCCGCTGATTCCGAGAATCGGATACTCGGCAAGGAAAACGTATGCGCCGGTGCGTGCGCCTGCCCACACTTCCAGCTGCTTTTCCTTCTTGAACGCAAGCAGATAGATGCGCTTTGGCGGCCAATGTATGTTGTTCTTTCGGCAGATGGATGCGAACTGCCTTTTCGCAGCCGGGCCGAACTCAGCGATCGCTTGCGAGACAGTTCGCTCCGGCATGACACCCACCCTCAGCGGGCTTTTGAAATGCCACGCGACAGAAGCAATTACGACTACTACAGCAAGAGCGAAGACCCTGTTGACCAATGCTCCCATTGTATTCGGTAATCTTGCGCCTATGAGGACTTGCGTTCTGCTCGGCTTGTTCGTTGTCGCTTGGCCGCCCTTCGCTCAAATCGGGGACATCGAGTCCAAGCCGATCCGCGGTGCGGCTCAGCCCGCCATCAGCGGAGACGGCTCGAAGATCGCGTTCCGATACCGGGGCGATATTTGGTTTGTTTCTTCGAATGGTGGCATCGCCACGAGGCTTACAGACCACGTAGAACTCGATCAGCGGCCGGTCTGGAGCCCGGACGGCAAGTGGATCGCCTTCACCAGTGACCGGAACGGCAACAACGACATCTTCGCCATACCGACGGAAGGCGGCGAGACGAAGCAGATCACCTATAGCGGCGGCAATGAGACCGCCACGGATTGGTCGCCTGACGGCGACTGGATCGCGTTCTCCGGCAGGCGCGATACACCCTGGACCGGGGTTTTCGTCGTCCATGTTCGAAGCCTCCAGTTCAGGAAAATCGCCGAGGACTATTTGGGGCTTGCAGAACCGCATTTTTCGCCAGATGGGAAGAGCATCGTTGCCCAGAGGGACGGATTTCCCTGGACCCGGCCTCGCTATTTCGGATCGGGGGCAGCCGAATTGGTGACCTTGGATCTTGCGACCGGAAAATCGGAAAGCATAATCGACAATCAAAAGCAAATCCTCTGGCCGACATTTTCGCCCAACGGAAAGATGGTCTACGCGGTCTCCTATGGCGACGTAACACCGAGTTCCGCGAAGATTAATGAGCACCCCGGCAAGTTCGTGGACAACGCGGACCGGACACCCAATATCTGGAAATTCGACTTGAATGGGAAGGCTCAACGCGTGACCGGCTTCGTCGGTGAGCCGGTTCGATTTCCTACGGTGAGCAAGGGCGGCACGCTCGCCTATGAGCGGGGTGGCAGGATTTATACTAGCCGCGACGGCAAGGAAACCGAAGTACCGATTATCGCCCACGTCGATTCGAAGGTGAATGCCACGGAGAGGATGGTGCTCACCAACGGCGCCTCCGAAGCCGAAATATCACCGGACGGAAAGACGTTCGCGCTCGTGGTGGGTTCGGAATTGTGGACAGTGCCGGTCGAGAAGGGAAAGGGCAGAAACAAAGACGACGCTGAACGGCTGACCGATTATCCTGGCGTCGACGAAGATATAGCGTGGTCGAAGGACGGGAAATCGATTTACTTCGTAAGCGATCGCAACCTAAACCGGCGCATTTACTCTATCGACGTAGCTACGAAAAAGGTTACGCCGATCTGGACAGGCGGAGACGATGCACAAACGCCGACGCTATCGCCTGGCGGGACCAAGCTCGCATTTTGGGTTGCGGGCGATAAGGGTGGCTTATACACTTGGGATGTCAAGGGGGGGACGCCGACCAAGATTTTCGACCAACCCGGGACGCACTTTTTCGGGACGAGCGCCGGCGAATTCGCGTGGTCGCCCGATAGCAACTGGATCGCCCTAACGCGCAGGCAGCCCGGCGGGACCTGGAATGTGTGGGTCGTGCCCGCAGCAGGCGGCCCAGCGGTTAACGTTACACAAAGAAATGTCGGACATGGTGCGCTCGGCTGGTCGGCGGATGGGAAGTTCCTCTATTTCACCAGCAATGCACAGGGTGAGGGATTCTTTATTCTGCCTTTGAGTCCGGAGGATGAAGACCCTGAAGAAGTCGAACTAAAGTATGAAAAGCCGAAGGACCCGGTCAAGGTCGATATCGACTTCACGAATATCCACCTGCGCTCTAGGAGGCTATTCGACCAAGGGGCACACGCCAACGTCGTTTCCGACAAGGAGTCCGGAAAGATCTATTTCTTGGTGTCGAATAACCTATGGGTCGCGGATTACGATGGCAAGAACGCGAAGCAGATCGTGGCAGATATCCGCAGCTTCACGTTGACGGACGATGGAAAGTCCGCCTACGGCCTTCACGGAGGCATGCCCGCAAAAGTAAAGCTCGACAGCAACGTTTCTGTCGCCGATACTGCGTTTCGTGCCGAGCTCGTTCAGGACGCGAACCTCGTCAGGAAATCGGCATTCATCGAGTTTTGGCGCATGTATAATCGCGGATTTTACGACCCGAATTTCCATGGCCGCGACTGGGATTCCATTCGAAAGCGTTATGAGCCGCTACTCGAAGGCGTTGGGCACCGAAAGGAGTTCGCCGAATTATTGAACATGGTCGTCGGCGAATTGGAGGGATCGCATAGCGAAGTCGGGGCTTCCCCGGGTGGAACTCAAGGAGGGCCTTCGGTCAGCCTGCCGGGATTTAATTTCGATTACGGCTGGACCGGCCCCGGCATTCGGGTAAAGAGCTTGTTCGAGCGCGCCCCTGGCACTTTCAAAAAAACCGAAATCAAGCCAGGCGATTATGTTATGGCGATCGACGGCGTGGATATCCGCCTCGACGAGAACCTCTGGAAAGTGCTCCACAACCAAGCGGGGCGTGATTTGAAGCTGCTGGTTAATTCTCAACCGACAAAAGCAGGTGCCAGAGAAATTACGTATCGCGCGATTAGCCCTCAAGCTTGGAGCGAGCTTCACTACTCCCAATGGGTCGAGGGTAACCGGGAGAAAGTTAGGGAGGCAACCGGCGGCAAGGTCGGCTACATTCACATTCGCGGGATGGGCGGCGGCGACCGGCAAAGATTCGAAGAGGAGTTTCACGAGTATAAGCAGGGCAAGGAGGCGATGATCATCGACGTCCGCTTCAATGGCGGCGGAAATATTTCCGACTCTTTGGTCGACGTCCTCGAACGGAGATCCCATGGCTTTTATAAACCGCGCGACGGGTTTGTCGAGCTCGCCCCGAACGACCAGATGTGGGATAAACCGATCGTCGTGCTTCACAACGAGGACAGCTTTTCGAATGCGGAAATGTTCCCTTACGCCATGCGCGAAAGGAAGTTGGCGAAGCTGATCGGAATGCCTACGCCGGGCTATGTTATCTGGACGTGGGGCGGGAGCCTCGTCGACGGCACGAGCATCCGAATGCCAATGGCCGGGGTCTACCGCCTTGACGGAACGCCGATGGAAAATATGGGCCAGCAGCCGGACATCAAGGTTCCATGGAGCAACGAGGACTACATGGCGGGAAAGGACCCGCAACTCGACAGGGCTATTCTTGAGCTGAAGAAGGGCTGACGCGCTCGGGAACCTTTGCCACGGCGATATAAGCTTCCGCTTTGAGATAAGGATCGACATCCGAAGCGAATCCGAACTCTATTTCGCTGAAGTCGAGCTTACGTTCCGAGGGATCGGGATCGACAAAGCGCCCGCGAAAGTCGAAAACGATCGCCATTTGTGGATTGAAGTAGTTCTTGTTCTGCGTAGCCGGGGGTGTTGCGGGAGCCTGCTCAGGGTCCTGGTTGGTCGCCGCTATGTTGACGGCGAGCGCGGCTGCCCCGACAGCGGCGCCGATTGAAATAGGCATGTGTATGAATCCTCCGATATGCTATTGATACTATATTGCGTCAGGCAACAGTTCCCCGCGTTCATTTATGCAATATTATTGCATCAAAGTCTACTCGGGGGCACCGCCGACCAGTTTGTAACCGAATCCCCTCATGGTCAGCAGGTATTTCGGATTCTCCGGGTCTGCTTCGATCCTCCTTCGGATTCGGTACATGTAAACGTCCAGGCTGTTGCTGCTGAAGTCCATGTCATATCCCCATACGGCTTCGAAAATGGTCGCTCGCGCGATTGCCTTATCTGAGTTTCGCCCCAGGTATGCCATCAGTTGGAACTCGCGGTTTGTTAAGCCGGCCGCGCGGCCGCTGATGAGGACGTCGCGGTTCTGGTAATCGATTGTAAGGTCCCCGATGGTCGTAGGTTCATCCGAGTCGAGAGGTTGCTGGTACTCGTTGACGCGTCGCAACTGCGAACGGACGCGAGCGACGAGCTCCGCAGGCTCGAACGGCTTGGTCAAGTAGTCGTCGGCGCCCACCTCCAACCCGATTATCTTGTCCATTGCATCAGTCCGTGCCGTGAGCATCACAACAGGCAGGTGATACTTCTCTCGCAATCGCCTGCAAACCGTAATGCCATCCGATCCCGGGAGCCCCACGTCGAGGATAACGAGGTCGAAGCTGTCCTCGAACAGGCGCTGAAGGGCGTCCTCACCGGATGTAGCCGTTCTCACGGTATAGCCACTGCGCTCGAGCAATTTGCGCAGGTTATCCAGCAAGAACATGTCGTCATCGACAACAAGAAGTTTTGCGCTCATTGATCCCCCAAACGTTCAAAGCTTATCAGAAAGGTCGTCCCGCACCCGGGTTTGCTTTTTACCCGGATCGAGCCGTGGTGCTCCTGAACGATCCGAAGGCTGCTGAATAGGCCAAGCCCGAACCCGTTGCCCTTGGTCGAAGTGAACGGCTCGAAGAGCTCCGGGATCTGGTCTCCAGCTATTCCCTCGCCCGTATCCTCGAATTGGATCACGATCGCCTGCCGTGCATTCCGCGTCCTTATGGTAAGCGTCCCTCCTCGCGCCTGCATCGCGTGGACCGCGTTCAGGATGATATTTACGAACAGGTGTTCGAGTTGGTGTGGGTCCCCTGTGAGCGCGGGTAAGGACGCTGCGAAGTGCTTGTCCACCCTGACCGACGAAATACGCAACTGCGCGTCAGTAAGCGCCAAAACCCGCTCGAGCGTGTCGTGAATATCTACGGGCTCGCGCGCGACGAGCCTCGGCCGTGCATAAGAAAGCAGACGATGCGAGAGGACAGCGAATCGATCCATCTGTGCCTTCACTGCATGGAGTGCAGCTTGGGGGTCATACGTACCCGCAGACAGCTCCATCGAGAGCGACGAGACAATGTTCTTTATGTCGTGGGCGATGCTGGCGGCTAACGTGCCAACTGCAGAAAGCTTCTCACTCTGTACTACCTGCTGCTGGGTCTGCCTCAGCTCATCGTGAGTTCGAAGCAGGCGCTCCTGCAGCAAATGCAAATTGACGAGCAGCGCCACCTGATCGACGACCGCCTCCAAGTGAACCAAGTGATGTTGATCAGCAGCCTCGGCGGGGGATTGCCGTCCCAAAAACAGGACCGCCGTCGGTTTGCCGTCCTGCGAAAGATTCGCCATCGCCCAGAACTTGCATTTCATCATCTGAGCGAGAGGGCTGGTCGGCCGGTGCCCGAACTCTATACCCGAACCCTTCAACAGGTTTGCGTAGTCAGGATGGGAGCTGGGATGCAAATTGACTGTCCGTGGAATCTTGGTTCTGGCCGGCAAGCACCTGCCGACAAGCGCTTCCCCTGCCTCATCCAAAAGCAACAGAGCTGCGGAGTCATAGCCGAGCAAGCCCCTAAGCAGGTTCAATTGAGCGTCGATTACTTGACTGGTGTCCTTAGACTGCCCGATCAGCGTGAATGCAGTGTTCATCGCATTCAGTACCTCGTGGGTCGTGGCGAGTTCGGCGTTTTGACGCTTGAGGACCCCTTGCTGCTCTTCGAACCGCTGCGCGAACAGCCGCTCCCTCTCGAGCTCAACACCGACACGTCCGGCGAGCAGGGTTACGAACTGTACATCCTCTTGATCCAGGGGCAAATCGGACCGACTATCCATAAAGCAAAGTGTTCCGATCCCGCGACCTTGCGAGTCTCGCAGCGGCACACCGAGATACCGGGTCAAGCCTAGCTTGGTCGTGGGCAGTGCCTGGTATTGCGGGTCGCCCGAGGCGTCTTGGATGAGCAGAGGGCGCACGGCCCTTCGAATAAAGTATCAGTGGGCGTCCCCGATTGGTATCCCGGTGATCGATTCCGATCCCAGAGGCTGGTTGATGACAACGCGGAAGTCGACATATTTGTCCCGCCACAACGAGAGCGCCGCGATTGCATCACCGTAAAAGGAGGCCAACTTTTCGACGGCGAAGCGGCAGACCTTGGCCGGCTCAGGGTCGTTGAAAGTGCTGACTTCAAAGAGAGCCTGCTGCATCCGTTGCTGCCGCTTTTCGCCACTGATGTCGAGAAACGTCCAAATCCGGCCGACCACTTCGTCGGCATCGTTCAAAACGGGACCGGTAAAACGGCGCAAGTAGATGGCGGGCTCTCCCAGCAGCGTTAATTCGTCGCTAAATTCACCGAGGGGGTCCGCGTAGATGACGTCCAACTGCTCGATCCATTTGGCCGGCGACTCCAGGCGTGGATAGATCTGCCGGCGAACATCCTCCGGCTCGGAGCTCACCGTCTTCACGATGTCGAGGCTGAAAAGCTCACCGAACTTCCTATTGCACGCAATGCTGTTGTGATTCAGGTCTGTGAACAAAACACCGTAGTCGGACGCCTTGAGCATTGCCCGAAGGATATGTGTTGTTTCTTCGGACAGCATCGGCCGAATCGCGATGTCTTTGGTGCGCATAGGAGAGGTCTGCCTATTAACGCCGAGAACCTTTGCCCCCGTCTACCCCGGGGATGAATACGCCATGAAAAGCGGCCGCCAAGGTGTAGAATCGGATTGATGCCACGATATAGGATCGGCTGCGTCCCGTTCTTAAACGCAAAGCCGCTCGTCGCCCTGTTCGCCCGGCCCGAAGGACGCCACCTCGCAGAAGTCGAATTCGCGCCACCATCGCAACTGGCCGATTGGGTGTTGGATGGCCGCGTGGACGCCGCATTGGCCAGCAGTTTCTTTGCACTCTCACATCCTGAATTCAAGGTCGCTCCAGGCGTCGCGATCGCATCCCAGGTCAAAGTGCGGAGCGTAAGGTTGTTCTCGCGAAGACCCTTTCACGAGATCCATCGCCTCGCGCTGGACTCCGGATCGATGACCTCCAACCACCTGGCACGGATCATACTCCAGGAGAAATACGGCATCACGCCCGAATGCTTCACCCGCGATCCTGATCTGGAAGCGATGCTGGCAGAAGCCGATGCAGCCGTCTTGATCGGTGACGCCGGAATGTCCGCCGATGCAACCGGCCTGGAAGCGATGGACCTCGGCGAAGCCTGGAACGAACTGACCGGGCTCCCGTTTGTTTGGGCAATGTGGATTGGTAAGGAGCGCCTTACACCAGACTTGGCCGGGGCCTTGGTCTCGGCAAAAGAGTTCGGAATGGAGCATCTCGAACAGATCGCCGAGGAGGAAAGCGTTCGGCTCGAATGGCCGTTTGGCCCTTGCTACGAGTATCTCACCGAGTCCATCGACTTCGACCTCAGCCGTCGCCACTTGGAAGGTTTCTCTCGGTTCGCTGCGTACTGCGCCGCGATGGGGTTTACCGATTCGAGCGCGCTTCCGGAAATTGTCGACGAAGCGTCGGTTGCCCGGTTCACGTCATCACTCTGATGCTGGTCGAGCTCGTCGCGGAAAACGTCGCGATCATGGACAAAGCCCGGCTCCAGTTCGGACCGGGCTTCACTGCGATCACCGGCGAGACGGGCGCAGGGAAATCCCTCCTCATGGGCTCGATCTCGCTCTGTCTTGGTGAACGGACTGGGCCCGATATCGTTCGCGCAGGCGCGGCGCAGGCCGTGGTTCAGGCCGTATTCGACCCTCCCGCGTCGACGAAGCGCCTTCTGGAAGAGCTCGGCTATGGCAGCGACGATGTCCTCTATCTGCAACGGAAGATCGCTGCCGGAGGCAGAAGTCAATGCAGAATAAACGGCCGACTGGCGCCGCTCAACATCTTGAAGCGCATCGGAGACTCGCTTGCAGATTTGCACGGCCAGCATGAGCACCAGAGCCTGCTCGATGCGAACCGCCACCTCGACGTGCTCGACGATTGGATAGGCGCCGACGCCGCCGTATTGCGAGAGCGAATCGCCAAGTTACACCACGAGAACCTGGAGGTTTCGCGCAAGATCAGGGAATTCGAGGCAGACGACCGCGAGAGAGAGCACCGCCGGGATTTGCTTCGGTTCCAAGTCGCCGAAATCGAGGAAGCCGGGGTTCAAATGGGCGAAAGAGCGCGGCTCGAAGAAGACTTGACCAGACTGAAGGGAGCAGAAATCCTTGCCAAAGCCCTGCACGAAGCCGCCGAGTGCGCGTTTGCTGGCGAAGTGGCCGCGAGGGACCTCCTGGCTCGATCGCTTCGATCGCTGGAAACCGCAGCGCAGATCGACTCACGCCTTCGGCCGGCTTGCGATCAACTCCAGTCGGCGCTGATCGCCCTGGAGGAATGCGCGCTGGGAATCAAGGACGGCCAACAAGGCATCGAGTTCAACCCAGAGAGGCTGGAGGAGATCGCGGGACGCCTCGATCTTTTGGGGCGGCTCGCGCGGAAATACGGCGACACGGAGGAAACGATCCTCGCTTATCTTAATGAATCGAAGGAAAACCTGAATTTTTTGGCAGGATCCGAGGCGAGCCGAGACGATCTGGCCCTGAAACTCGCCGAGAACGAAAAGCGCTTTGGGGCAGACTGCGGCTTGCTAACGGCCCTGCGGTCGGAAAGGGCCGGCAAGTTCGCGGATCTCGTTGGACATGAATTGTCGGAGTTGGGTATGCCCAAGGCAGCGCTCTCCGCGACGATACAACCCAAGCCACGCGCAGCCGACGGCGCCGACGAACTTGAGTTCCTGTTCTCAGCGAACAAAGGCGAGCGCCAAAGGCCTCTCTCCAAGGTCGCCTCTGGAGGCGAAATCAGCCGCGTTATGCTGGCTGTCAAGACCGTCATGGCGGGCAAAGGCGGCGTGCCAACTCTCATCTTCGATGAAATCGACGCCGGCCTGGGCGGGCAAACCGCTGCCATCGTTGCCAAAAAGCTCGAGCAGCTTTCCAGAAATTACCAGGTCATCGTGATTACGCATGTACCGCAAATCGCGAGTCGCGCCTCGAAGCAGATTTCGATCGAGAAACGCGAGGTCGACGCCCGGTCGGTAACGCGTGTCCGCAGCCTGCAGCAGGAGGAGCGTATCGAGGAGATTGCCCGGATGCTCGCCGGCGAAACGGTGAGCGAGGCAGCGCTCGAAAACGCGCGCCACCTGCTCCGCCGATAAACTTTCCATTTCACTAAAGGGATAGGCTAATGATCGGCGAAACTAATTGTCGGTACCTCAGCGTGCCCCAATGGAAACCGTGTTCGCCCATCTCATTCTCGATGTAGGAAGCGTGGACAAGTCGGTTGGCTTCTACCGCGACCAGCTTGGGTTGCCCGTGCACAGCATGGACGACCTAGACGGCCATCGCCTCGCCACGGTTTCCGCCAACGGGTTCGAAATACTCTTGCTTCAGCAGCCCCTGGAGGATCAGCCGCTTTTCGGGCCGCGCGGGCGAGGCCTGGTCCTGAACTTCAAAGTAACGGGATTAAAGCAGGTTGCTGTGAAGCTCAAGCAAGGCCTTGTCCCGGTTCTACGAGACATCGAAGACCCCGCCTTCGGTGAGCGAACCCTGCTGGTCGCAGATCCCGACGGTTACGCGATCCTTCTCTCGGAACCCGTGGGAACGGTCCACTAGAACCTAAGAAACATTTCGTGCAGGCGCGTATCACCTGTCAACTCCGGGTGAAAAGACGTGCCCAGCAGCGAACCCTGCCGCACAGCGACAATTTGATCGTCGATCCTCGCCAGCGCCTCGACCCCCGAGCCCATCCGCGTGACAATGGGCGCGCGAATAAATACTGCATGGAGAGGCGAAGCGAATCCCGAGAACTCCAACCCTTCTTCGAATGAGAATATTTGCGCCCCGAACGCGTTCCGTCGCACGGTGACATCTAAAATTCCGAATAAAAATTGCTTATAGCCCTCCACTTCCTTCGCCATGAGTATCATGCCCATGCAGGTGCCCCAAATCGGCGTGCCTTCCCCTGCTCGCGAAACGATCGCCTTATCCAAACCCGAAGACGTCAAGAGAATTCCCAACGTGGTGCTTTCGCCTCCGGGAATAATCAGCCGCGAACACGTTGCGAGCTCTCCGGGCGTGCGGACTTCGGTTCCAAAGGCGCCGATGGCGGATAAGACATCGAGATGCTTTTGGTAATCCCCTTGCAAAGCCAAAACGCCGACCCGATCACGCATGGGGCTTGAGCGTTCCGTTCGCTAGGAGGAAAAGGAGTAGGGCGGCAAGGGCGAACCGATAAACGATGAATACCGCCGTGGATCTGGTTCTCAAAAAACGCAAAAGAAACCCGATCGACAAGTAACCAACGGCGAAAGCCGCAAAGGTCGCAATGACGACAGGCGCAATGCCGACGTCGACCAGGCGCTCTCTTTCTTTTATCAGCTCATAGATTCCCGCAAGCAAGATCGCCGGGACGCTTAACAAGAAGCTGAACCGTGCGGCCGTCGCGCGGTCGAACCCAAGAAACAGAGCACCAGTAATTGTGCTGCCGCTTCTCGACACGCCGGGAACGAGGGCGAGCGCTTGCCAGAATCCCACCGCCCAGCCATCTGCGGGTTTGACGGATTCCAATTTTCGCCGGTGCTTTGCGATCACCTCGGCGGTCGCCATCAGAATGCCGACCCCTATGAGCGACCCGCAAATCACATACAGCGACCGAAAATCCCCCTCGATGTAATCCTTGAGCAAAACGCCCAACACGACCGCCGGGATCGTTCCCCAGAAAACAGCCCAGCCCAAGCGCGCCTCCGGCGTTCTCGCAGCTTCTCCCCCACGTATGCCCCGCACCCAACCGCCGATGGCGCGAGAGAGATCTTCCCGAAAGTAAACGAGGACAGCCAGCAGCGTGCCCAATTGGATCACCGCTGTGAATGCAGCGCCAGGATCGCTCCAGCCCAGTAGCTCAGGCACCAAGCGGACGTGGGCGGTGCTGCTAATCGGCAAGAATTCGGTCAGACCCTGAACTATTCCAATGATTAAGGCTTCGAACCAATCCAAGAAAAACGAGCTCCTCGACCCTGGATCAAGCGACCAGCTTGACCACCAAAACCGCCGTCCCGCAAAGCACGACCGTTACCAAATAAAGAACCCACACCGCCTGCCGTTGCGAAAGCCCTTTTCCCAAAAGAGTGTGGTGTATATGCCGCTTGTCCGCCTTCGTGACCGGAACCCTGTTTAGTATCCTTCTAACAACCACCGAAAACGCGTCGATGATCGGCAAGCCAAAAACCAAGAGCGGAACGACGAACGCCACCGCCGCAGCCGTTTTAACGACCCCTTGGATGCTTATCGCTGCCAAAAAGAAACCCAGGAACTGCGCGCCGCCGGTGCCCATGAAAATCCTCGCAGGATGGTAGTTGTATCGCAAGAACCCAATGCAAGCGCCGATTACTCCGGCAGAAAGCACGCCGATAAGCGGCTGCGCGTACAAGGCTAGCGCGAACATAGTGATGGCAATGATCGCTGCCACGCCTCCGGCAAGCCCGTCGATGCCATCGATCGTGTCCATCGTCTTGGCGACCACGAAGACGAAAACTGAGGTCAGAAGGACGGAATTGACTTCGCTGAACTGGAGCCAGCGCCCTGGCTCGCTGAATGGGACGGCGATGCCTTCGATCCGGATATCGCCGAGTTGGGGATGGGAAAGCAATACACCGCAAACCAACAGGAAAAGCGCCTGCCAAGTGGCAGGAAACTGGAACTTGTCGTCGAGCATGCCGAAAACCACGACCGCGCCGCCGAGCCCCATAATCCAAAGAGAATTGATCGTGTAAGGACCGATGAACTGCTCGCCGTGCGGGCGATGCGACATGGGATACACGATCAGCCAGGCCGCGGCAACTCCCAAAAAGATAGCGAGTCCACCCCAGCGGGGCGTAGGAGTCGCGTGAACCCTTCGTTCGTCCCCTGGCACGTCGATGACTCCGAACCGCTTCGCGAGCGAGATCACCCAAGGCGTGACTACGAGCGCGACCACCACCGCGATGATAAAGGCAAGCATGAACCGATTTCCGAGGATGTCGATCATACGTACTCAGCAGGGACGAATCGAACGAGCTCGACGCCGGCGAGGTTACATAACTCGACGGCCAACGGATCCGGGTAGTCGCCTTCGAAGACCACGCGCTTGATCCCCGCGTTGATCATCATCTTCGCACAGCTGCTGCATGGCTGGCACGTTACAAAGACGGTCGCGCCCTCGCATGAGACGCCGTTCGCTGCCGCTTGCGCAACCGCGTTCTGCTCCGCGTGCGCAGCGAGCTGGCATCTCTCCGATACGTCGCAGCCGTATTCTTCGCAGTGAGGAACGCCGCGCGGAGCGCCGTTGTAGCCCGTCGTGAGAATTCGTCTGTCGCGCTCGATCACCGCGCCGACCGACCTCCGCAGGCAAGTCGCTCGAGTGCTGGCCGTCTTCGCGATCTGCATGAAGTATTCGTCCCACGAGGGTCGCGGTCTCACTAAATCGGATTGTACATTCCAGAAGCCCGTCGAGTGTTGAAACTCTAGTCTCCAGTCTGCCGTCTAACTTGGTGCCCAGGGCGGGATTCGAACCCGCATGGGTTGCCCCGGGGGATTTTAAGTCCCCTGTGTCTACCGTTCCACCACCCGGGCGAGATGTGCGAAGAAGTTTAGCTCAGAACTCTCTCACCGACGCCTTCAAGCGGGGCAGTACACTTATGGCTGTGAACGAGAGGGAGCTTCGAATGCAGATGTGCGAGGTGTGCAAAGAACTCTGGGACCGTGGCCTCATCGGAGGCGCGGAGGGGAACGTGTCGTGCCGCCTCGACGAGAAGAGAATCTTGACAACACCCGCAGGATCGATAAAGGGCAAGCTGAACCCCAGCGACCTTGCGTTGATCACGCCCGAAGGAGAATGCCTGGGCGAGCAGTGTCCCAGTAGCGAGATCGCGATGCACCTACGTATTTATCAGCTAAGCGGCGCGATGGCCGTGGTCCACGCACATCCTCCCGCGGCTACTGCATTCGCCTTAGCTGGGCGGAACATCCCAAATCACACGCTCCCTGAAGCGGACATCGTCTTGGGCGATGTGGCGTTGGTCCCGTTCGCGATTCCCGGAACGGCGGCGATGGGCGACGCGCTTGCCCCGTTTTTGGAGAAGAGCACCGTGTTCCTCCTCGGTTCGCACGGCGTCGCGACGATCGGAGCGGACCTGACCGGGGCCCACATCAAAATGGAGACCGTCGAGCGTGTCGCCAAGACGCTGTTGCTTGCCGGGCTCCTGGGCGGCCCTCAGCCATTGCCGGAAGAGGGCATCCGTTGGCTTTCGGATTTCTAGCCGCGGAAGATGCAGTCGATGACGACGTCGCGGATGCCTGGCCGCGTCCGCAGTACCTTGGCCACAAGTTCCACCTCCACCTTCAGGTCGAGCGCGTGCCCACGCATAGCCTTCACCTGACCGCCGAACTTGACGATCCCGTGATTCAATCCGATGTTCATCATGCTGGTGTCTATCGGCCGGCGGGCAAGCTCCTTGCGCACGGTCCTCATGGCTTCGATGTCTTCAGGCCTGGGCATGGGTTAGATTATACGTCGCATCCGGCGAGCTATCGCTTCTTCCTGCGCTTAGTTTGCGAATACTGTCCCTTTGCCGGAGCGCCGTCGTCGTCGGGAGTCCAGACCGTCTCATCGCGGATGACCGGCCCCGGCTCGCGAAGCTTTTTGTCGTGTATGATCGTGGCACCGGCGCCCTTGCGCTTCCCGACCCAGCGCTCCCAGAGAACCAGGATCGGGGCGGCGTTGAAGATCGACGAGTAGGTTCCCGATACGATGCCGATCAACATAGCGGCGCTGAAGTGCTTCAGGTCGGGCGTGGCGCTTCCTATGAATACAAGGATCGCAAGTGTCACGATAACCGTGCCGCTCGTGTTCAGTGATCGCGCAAAACTTTGGGTGATCGAACGGTCCACCAGGTGGTCGAACGACTCGCCCGCCAAGGGCCGGCGAAGGTTCTCGCGTATTCGGTCGAAGATGACGATCGTGTCATGAACCGAGAAGCCGATGACGGTCAGCATCGCGGTGATGGTGAGCTGGCTGACCTCCCAATTGCGGAAGTAGCCCATGATCGCCGAGAGGCCCAGAATCACCACGACGTCGTGGAGCATCGCGATAATGGCGCTCAGGCCGAATCGCAAACCGACGGCGAAGCCGCCGAGGGCGACGCCGAACCGGATCGCCAAATAGAGCACGATAAGAACCGAGGACACGATGACGCCGATAACCGCGCCACGTATGGTCTCTGCGCGAACGGCCGGACCGGCCGACTCGAACGACACCTCGTCCTTGATGCCGGACAGCTCCTTTGTGCCGTCCGCTGCGACCTTCTCGATGGGAGTTGGGTCGCCGCCAACCGCTGAGACGATCTTCGCGCCGAGTTGCTTCCGGAGCGTCGCCAGGTCATTCGATGTGCCCGGCCGCGCGGTTTTGCTCAGTTCGAAGTATCGCTCGACCTCCGGATTATCTCTGGGTGGGATCGTGATATAAGCGACCGGCCTGTCGCTTCCCTCTTCCGCGTCCCCGATCTTGGCGTTCGCACCCTTGAAGCCTGCCTTTTCGATCATGGCCGAAACGGCGCTCGACGTCGCAGGAGTGCCCTTGGGCAGCCGTACGCCCGACTCGATGCCACCGAGAAACTCGAAGTTCAGCTTCAAACCGCCCATCCCCATGAAGATCAGGCCGGGGACGATAATGAGGAACGAAATGATGAAGTATCGCGCCATGTTCTT
Organism: Armatimonadota bacterium; assembly: GCA_013816225.1. GTDB lineage: Bacteria > Armatimonadota > Fimbriimonadia > Fimbriimonadales > ATM1 > JACDEQ01. The sequence goes on from JACDEQ010000011.1 coordinate 16,008, forward strand.
CACGATATGGAGCGGGTTCTTGTCGGCATTGGCCTCCAGCCGCTCGCCGAACCAGCCGCGCCCCGTTCCGTAAAGGTTGGGGTTCTTCCCGATTCCGCTCGAAACGAAGAAAAGTAGCAGCGTGCGCGTCACCGTCACAGCGGTAAAGAGGCTGATGAACACACCGATCATCAGCGTTGTGGCGAAACCCTTCACCGGCCCTGTACCGATGTTGATGAGCACCAACGACGTAATGACGGTACACGCGTTCGAGTCGAGAATCGCCGGGAACGCGCGTTTAAACCCGAGATCAATGGCGGTCATGAGGGTCCGCCCGGTACGGAGTTCCTCCTTTAGCCGCTCAAAGATCAAGATGTTGGCGTCGACCGCCATGCCCACCGACAGAATGAAGCCGGCTATCGCGGCTAGTGAGAACGTGACGCCGATCCACTTGAAGACCGCGAAAGAAAGCGAAATGTAGGCCAGGAGCGCGAGCAGCGCAACGAACCCGGGGAACATGTAGTAGACCAGCAAGAACGCCGCGATCACGCCGAAGGAAATGAAGCCCGCGACGAGCATCTGCGACAGAGCTTGCCGCCCGATCGAAGGCGCGATCTTGGTTACGTTCTGTTCTTTCAAGTCTACCGGCAGGGCGCCCGCGGTGAGCAGTCCGCTAAGCCGCTTGGCCTCGGTCGGCGTGAACCGGCCTTCGAGAACGGCGCCGCCCTTGAAGCTGGTAACACCCTCTTTAATGTGAGAGAATGAAACGACCTCACGGTCGATAACGGCGACGAGCCATTCGCGGCGGTTTACATGGGAGCGGGCGAACTCGGACAGGGCATCTTCGCCTTCCGGCTTGAAGGATAGCTTGATGTTATACCTGCCGTTGGGCGCAAGATCCGGTTCAGCAGACCGCAGGTTCTCGCCTTTGGTGATCAATTTCCAGCGATCGAACATGCGGTCGTATTCCGGGGTGCCCAATTTAAGATACTCGTCGTTGGACTGCCCTCTACGCTTGAATCGATCTACATCCTGCGGGCCATTCGGCGTGTCGATGGTTGCGTCGGAATGCTCGTAGGGCCGGGCGGGATCGAGATCGGTCGCGACGTTGCTCGCCCAGTAGTATTGAAGCTGCGCCGAGGTCGTAATGACCTTACGGGCCTCTTCCTCATCGGTCAGGCCGGGGAGCTCGACGACGAACCGGTCGTCGCCCTTGCGGTAAACGCTGGCCTCGGCGACGCCGAGACTTTGCGCGGCCCGGCCCTCGAGGATACCGACTGTTTGGAGGGCCTTCCGATTCCAGGTCTCGCCAGTCCTGTCCGCCGGCGAGAGCTTGCTCTTGTCGGCCAAGATGGTGAAGCGGATGCCGCCGTCGACGTCGAGGCCAAGCCTGGGCTTAACGGTCAAATTGACCCAAATCGACAGACCTACAAGGACGACCGTAACAAGAATAAACCAGATACCGCGTTGCAAGTGAGAAATCCTCCGGCTATAAGCGCCATGGCGCGAAGCCGCGAGAAATTATACTCGGTTGGCGCTCGTCCTATCATAGGCTCGAACCCATGACTATCGACGAAGCCGTCCAGCGGTTCCTCGACCACTTGCGCGCAGGCCGCTCGGCGCACACGTTGCGAAGCTACGGCTCCGATCTTGCTCAGCTTGCGAAAACTTGCGAAGAGCGCGACAAGGCGGAGGCGTCGTCGATCGAGGGCGAAGACATCCGCGCTTTCCTTCGCGCCTATGGAAAGAAACCTGTCACCCGGGCCCGGAAAACCTGCTCTGCCCGCGCCTTCACCAAGTTTTTGGCGGAAATTGGCGAGATCGAGAATGACCCCGCCATCGGAATGGACTCTCCGATCAATCGGCGGACACTTCCCAAGGACATCGCGCCAGAACAGGCGTTTGAACTGCTCACGGCCGAGATCGGCAAGACACCGCTCCGCGATAGGGCGATCCTCGAACTGCTTTACGGCGCGGGCCTTCGTGCTTCCGAGGTGGTTGCTGTCGACCTGAACGACATCAATCGCGATCGGACGATACGCGTGCGGGGCAAAGGCAACAAGGATCGAATCGCCGTCTACGGCGAGCTTTGCGCAGAAGCCGCCAGGCGCTACATCGACGAAGAGCGGGTCGGCGGCGGGCCGGCGCTCTTTACGAACGACAAAGGGGCGCGCCTCAGCCAGCGGACGCTCCAGCGAATTGTCGAGCGACGCCGATCCCTGGTCGGCTTATCGCCGGACGTGTCCCCCCATTCGCTCCGCCACAGCTTTGCAACCCACCTTCTAAACGGAGGGGCCGATCTGAAGACCGTTCAGCAGCTGCTTGGCCACGAAAGCCTCGCCACGACGCAGATTTACACGCACGTTTCGATCGAGCGTCTGCGCGAGGTGGTTGCCAAACGCCACCCTAAAGGCAAGGCTTAGACCCGGTTCGTGGGATAATATGAACAAGCCGGTAATGCCGGGCGCCAAGGAGGGCGGCCTATGCTTGTTCTAACCAGAAAAGTTCATCAGAGCATCATGATCGGGGACGATATCGAAATCGTCGTCCTGGAGGTACGCGGCGAGCAAGTCCGCATCGGCATCAAGGCGCCCAAGGATGTGTCAGTCCACCGCCAAGAGATTTACTCGATGATCAAGACCGAGGCTGCGGACGAGCAGAAGCCCGAGCCGTGACCCTCGCCTCTCCCCTGGTGGGAGAGGTCGGTGAGCTTGCGAACCGGGTGAAGGGACCGGCGGCAGCTAAGGATTAACCGTAACGTTGATCGTTCCGACCCACGGCTGCTTTACCCCGTAGATATCCCGGATCGTCAGCGTCACCTTGTACTCGCCCGGAA
>JACDEQ010000161.1:0-2789 GCA_013816225.1 Armatimonadota bacterium
GTTGGGAATAGTCCCGTCTCAGCATTGTGAAGAACAGCCTGGAGTTCGCCACTGTGGGCCAAGCCAAACACGCTTCCCCATTGTCGGCTGCTTCCCGCTCGATCCGCTTGTCGCTGCCATACCACCACCAACTCGGAGCAAGTGACCGAGCCGCATAAGCCCGCTGCAGGATCGCCGCCTGGCGTGCCTCGTCGTTAATGCCGGCGTAGAGGAACGCCTCCGCGAACGGCGACGTGTCCGTTGCGGCTTCCACACCCCAAGGAAGCTGGCGGTCCATCAGTAGCTCGGCGTAATTTGAAATTCGCTCAAAGAGACGTTTTTGCTCATCGTGCCGGCCGAGTTCGCCCAATTCGCTGCATACTTCCATCGAGCCGTCGATGCCAAGCGAGCCGGTTCGACTGGAACCAAATCGCGAAGCCTCGCGGAACATCGCCTCGGCCGTGCCGTAAGCGAATCGCAAGTACTCTTCCGCGGATCGCGCCGCCCCTCCGTAGGTCGAAGCGATCCTGAACATCGCGAGGTGGAGGTTGAGCACGACCGCATGAGCCACCGAGTTTCCGAAATTGGCACCCATTCCCGTCTGCCGGTCGATCTCTTGCGCGACCGCCAACGTGCCGGGATTCTGCATTTTCGCGAAGAGTTCGTCGTCGACAAACGATTCGAGTTTCTCGATTTCCGATGCGACGGGGTAGATCGCGTTCTTTTCAGCTAAGAACAGGTAGTCGGCCAGCTGTCCGCCACGCTCGGCGATGAAACCTGCTCTAGCCTTGATCAGCGTTTCGATTTCCTGAATGAAGTTGAGGTGGATCGAGCTAGGCGGCTCTCCAGAGGGCTTGATATCGAGCCTGACCTCTCCGGGCTGGGAAGCCTTCAGGAATGCGAAGCCCCCGGACTCGTCGGAATCCGTCTCCATTTGGGCGCTCTCGCCGCAGTCGAACTCCACGGGGCCCGGACTCGCAACCTCGATGCTGGCGCCCACGTTATAGGGAGCGACCGCAGCCGGAAAGATGCGGATGGCGGGTTTTTTCAGGGCAACGAGCGCCCGGCTCAATCGATCCGTCGCTCCCGTGACCGCGGGGGCGAAGAGCGTCTCGGCGACCATTGTCTCACCGGGATTCAAGGTGCGCGAACTGTGGCCGTTCTTCCAAGCGGGCCAGCCCTCCCTTTCTATGGAGGCGCGGCTGTGGACATACACAATCGGCACGCCCTCCCACAGATGCTCGGAACGCAGACTTGATTGCGCGTGATGGTAAAACTCCCACGCAGTTTCCCTGCCCGGACAAATCAGTAACCCCGGGCCGTTGCCCGTCATACGCTGCCCGAAGATGTAGCTCGCGCCGCCCCCGATGAACTTGTGGACGTACGCGCGGGACGCCCAGAGCCTGGATGTTTCGTCATCACCGGGCCCGAAGCCTTCACAAAAGTTGTTGAGCGCGAAAGGAAAGCCCAGCTCGCCGATTTCCAGGGAGCGAAACGATGCGTTCCGGAGAGAAAGCTCCCAGACGACCACCGGTAGAGGCCCTTTGCGCTCGTAGAACCTTCCTGTCGCCTTCAAGTCTGGCACCAGCGGCAGATCGTATTCGAACGAAATGGAAGTCAGGTCGTCGTTCTCTTCGACGAGCCGCGCTTCCTCGTTGCGCGACACAACCCATGGGTCGTCTTTGCCCGTTCGAACGCCGACAAGGAACGTTCCGGGAAGGTAGTCGCTCGAATCCTCGTCGGCAAAGAGCACCGAGCCGAGACTGAACTGGAACTCTTCCCGCTCGTCCGGCATGTCGGGGTCCGAGACCCAAAGCTGTGCAATGCGGCCGCCATCGATGAACTCAGCCGAGATGAGGCTCCCGACGAGCTCCGCGAATACGTCAGACATAGGTTTCGCGCAGGCTGTTGGCCCACCGAGGAAGTATGCGCTTCCCAAGGAGGGATGCGACCCATTCCACACACATATTTGCGGTCGCATTTTGGTGGTCGAGAATTGGGTTCACCTCCGCGATTTTCAATCCGACCAGCTCGAACTGCGCCTTCTGAGCGGATAGGACTTCATGGAGCAACTCCGCCAAGAGGTGTGCCTCGCGGTAGTTGATCCCGCCCCTAACTCGCGTTCCCGTCCCCGGCGCGATTAGAGGATCGAGAACGTCAGCGTCGAAGCTGACCCAGAGCCTCTCGATCCCAGCTAGACGGAAGTGCTCGATCGCTTGCTCGAGCATCGCGGGGATTCCGTATCGGTCGATCTCGTGCATGCTGATGCCTTGGCGAGCGCTTCCCTGCCCTATTTTTTTCGCTTCGCCCGCATCCACGTCGCGAAGCCCGAACCAGACGATCGACTCGGGACTCAGAAACCTGTTATTCGGGGCAATCGCGTTGAGGAGCCGCGCCCACTGCTCCTCCTTCGGCTCCTCACAAGGTCCGCAGGGCAATCCACACACTGCCGCCAGTGCCATCCCATGGAGGTTGCCGCTCGGCGAAGTGTCGGGCGTATTGAAATCTGCGTGGGCGTCGATCCACAGAACGCCGAGGGGCGAATCGCCGCTTTCGATCGCCGCCGGGATAGTAGCCATCTCAATGCTGTGATCACCGCCCAAGATCATCGGGATCGACTTCGAACCCATGGCGCTCGCCACAGTTTGTCGAACTTCGACAAGGTTTGCCAGGACCTCTTCAAAATAGCCCAACCCGGGCCCCCGGTCTGCTGTCGGCAAGGATTGGAGAGCCTCTACGTCACCGCCGTCGAACACGTCATGCACGAAAGGCTGCGTTTGCTCGACGATTCCCGCCAATCGGAGCGCGTC
>JACDEQ010000161.1:2799-5380 GCA_013816225.1 Armatimonadota bacterium
GAGCGGAACGCCGATAATCCGGACGTGGTGCTCAGAAAACATATGCCCGATTGTACCGGTATCATCTAAGGTTCACCCGTGATCAGAACAGACTTGACGAAGAGGTTGGCCGAAGCCGTCGCTCGCCTTCAGGCGCACGGCAAGCTGGACCGTGCCTTTTCCATAGCTCCCGAGCTCACGGAACCTCGCAGTCCGGAGCACGGCGATTTCGCAACCAACTACGGGCTCGTTGCTTCCAAAGAGGCCGGCGTGCCCGCCCCGGTGTTGGGAGCGATGCTCGCTGATGAACTCCGAAACGATGCTGCGTTCTCAAGCGCCGAAACCGCGGGCCCGGGGTTTGTGAATCTTCGACTTGCCGACGAATACCTGACGGAGTGGGCAAAGAGAGCCGGCGGCGATCACCCAATCGGACGGCCCGAGCAGCCACACCCCCAGAAGATCCTAATCGAGTTTGTAAGCGTAAACCCAAACGGCCCAATTCATCTGGGTCACGGAAGGGGCGCCGCATTCGGAGACACACTGGCGCGCGTTCTGCAGGCTGCCGGCAACGAGGTCTCCCGCGAATACTACGTGAACGACGGCGTCAATTCTACACAGATGCAGCTCTTCGGCCTGAGTGTCAAGGCGCTCTATCGGAAAGCGCTCGACTTACCCTTCGAGTTTCCCGAGGGCGGATATAAGGGCGAAGATGTAGCGGACCTCGCTGCATCGATTAAGGAAAAGTACGGTGAGGGCCATTCGGAGGATGGGCTCGATTTCTGGCAGTCTTCCAGCCAAGAGCTGATGCTGGAGCGACAACGGGCGGACCTGGAACGGTTCGGGGTGACTTTCGATCGATGGTTTCGTGAACAGAGCCTACACGAGAGCAACGAGGTTCAAGAGGCGATCGATGCCCTTACCCAGCAAGGCCACGTTTATAAGCAGGACGGCGCTCTGTTTCTCAAGAGCACCGACTTCGGCGATGATAAGGATCGGTGCGTCGTCAGAAGCACGGGCGAGCCCACCTATATCGCCAGTGACATCGCCTATCACAAGGATAAGTTCGACCGGGGCTTCGATCACCTCATCAATATTTGGGGCCCGGACCACCATGGCTACGTGGGCAGGACCCAGGCCGCAATTCAGGCGCTTGGGTACCCGAAGGCAAGGTTGGAGCTAATCATTACGCAAATCGTCCGGTTCATTCAGAACGGCGCGCCTGCTCCCATGAAGAAGCGAAACGGCGAGTACTACAGATTGTCAGACCTGATGGACGAACTCGGCGTCGACGTGGTTAGGTTCTTCTTTCTGATGCGATCTCACGATACGCACATGGATTTCGACATCGACCTGGCGCGCGAGCATAGCGACAAGAACCCGGTGTTCTACGTTCAATACGCGCATGCACGCTTGTCGTCGCTGATCAAGAAAGCCGCCGAGCAGGGGCTCGTTTCGGATGAGACGCAGATGGGGCTGCTGACGTCCGAAGCAGAGAGAAACCTGATAAAGAAGATCTGGGACCTGCCACACGAAATACTGAGGTGCGCCGAGGGCAGGGGCGTTCACAGGCTAACGACTTACTGTACGGAGTTGGCCCGGGATTATCATAATTTTTACGATAAGTGCCCGGTCATCAGGGCCGAACCAAAAGAGCTCGCCTGCGCACGATTGGCTCTTTGTGAGGCCACTCGAAAGACCCTGCGCGAGACGTTCGATCTGCTTGGTATCTCAGCGCCCGAATCTATGTGACGGTATAATCCGCGAGGCCATTATGCGAATTAAGAACAGAGAGATCCGACGACGTCGCCATCGCAAGGAAGAGGCAATTAAAAGTGCCATAAAGGAGGCGATCGCCGCATCCAAGAAAGGTCCTGCGAAAAGCGCTGCGGCTGCCGAGCCTAAGCCGGCTCCCAAGAAGAAGGTCGAACCTAAGCCGGCTCCCAAGAAGAAGACTGCTGCGACTGCAGAGAAGCCAGTGAAGAGGGCCGCCCCTAAGAAGAACACCAAGAAAACCGTGCCCAAGGAAACAGCCTTGGCAGAAGCCGAGGCTGTAACCGAACCCTCCGCATAGCCGAAACTATTCGAATTTCAAGCCGTCGCCGGAGCCTGCGCCCTCCGTCGGCCGCGATTTCTTTGCCTCTTTGCCGACAACCCGGATCAGCTCCGCAACGTCGATGGGGATCAGCATTTGCAGCCGCGATGCGGCGCCGTCCCACTTTGCGGCCATGGTAAGCGAGCGGGAGGATAGGACCTGCTTGAGGTCCATATCTTTGGGAGCCTGCCCCATCCGATTCAGCATGTCAACCAGCCCATACATGTCGAGCTGGAGTTGGAATTGCGACGGAGCGCCTTGGGTAAAGGTTGTCAGCCCTTCCGAGTCCGGCAACGAAGAGGATGGCTGGGCTGCCTTGTCCAATAGTTTCGGCTGGGTGAACAGCATCGCCTGCTCTCCCGACACGCCGAGGAATGCCTGATCCTTTGCGTTGCTCGGAATGTATACCGAAAGGTCCCCTCGCTGCTCTTCGGTGAATCGAACCTTCTCCCTTGAATCGAATTCGCCCGCGTTGGCCCTTTCTATTAGCTTCTTCACGAGAGCGGTGGC
>JACDEQ010000162.1 GCA_013816225.1 Armatimonadota bacterium
CGACATCTACACCCGTTTCGAGGATGTGCTCCGGATCGGTGAGAATTAGCTTGGCTTCACCGCCGCCGAAGAGGTCGGCAAACATCTCGCCGAACGCATCGTTCACCTTGTCGAAGGTCTCCGCGAATGCGCCCCGGGTTAGCCGATCGAGTTCGCCGACGCTACGGTCGAGCTCGGCCTTCGATTCGAGGATGTCCTCGCGTTGGAGCGTAAGGATGTCGAAGCGCTCCGTCAGACGTTCGAAGGCCTCGATCGCGCCGACGTTGACGTCTCCCAACTCACGAATCTCGCGACGCAGCCTTCCGGCGAGCCGTTGCGCGTCGGGCGGCAGCTCGACCAAAGGCGCCTGTTCCGAGGCCTCGTCCTCATTGACCGCATACTCCTCGAGGAGCCTAGCCAGCCCCGCTGCGCGCTTCGTTTCCGCTCGGGCGCGAGCGATATCGTCGGCATAGGCGGAGTCTTCCAAGACCCGCGCCTCCTCCTGCAAAGTCTTCGCTGCAGAAGCGTTCGTCGAACTCTGTTCCAAAAGCTGTCGGCGCCGATCCTGAGCGCCTTCGAGTTCTTGCTGCTTAGCGGCCATCTTTGACTTGAGGTTCTCCGCCTCAGCCGCAGCCTCGCCGATCTGCCGCTCCTGTTGCTCACGCTCCGCGCCGAGATTCCCGATGCGGCTCTCACGCGACCGGTCGTAGGCTCTGGCCTCCTCAAGCTCGACCAACGCACGCGACAGGCGCGCCTTGGCGTTTTCAAGACGCTCCCGCCCCTCGTTCAGGGACCTCTTCGCCTGCTCGCTGTCGGCAGACATTGCCGCAGCGGCGCTCAAAAGCCTGTTGCGTTCCGCCTCCAATTCCTCGACCGAGGCGTACCTTTCATTAGAGCCTGCGGAGGCAGCCAGCAGGGATTCCGTTTCAGCTAGTTCGGTTTCAAGCTTGGCTACGGACCGCTCCGTGGCGGCTCGTTCCTCGCGCACTGCGGTGAGCCAATGGATCGCTTCGGCGACCTCCGTTTCCTTCGCTTGGGTATCGGACCGGAGATCGTCAGCCTCGGCTGTTGCCTTCGTGTCTTCGGCCACCACCTGGTCGACCTGCGCTTCTAAATCGGCGATTGTCTTATCCAGTTGCGAGTGCCGTTCCTCCGCCTCGCCGAGTTGAGCCTTCATTCGAATCGGGCCCGCGGCTTGCTTCGCGTTTCGCCCGCCCGACACGGCGCCGCCTCCGAACACGACCTCGCCCTCGAGCGTCGCGATCTTGCGGTAGCCAGGTTCCTTGGCTAGGCGGGTTGCAGTATCCAAGTCTTGGACGATGACCACACCGCCGAGAAGCAACTCGATGGCTGCTGTGTGCTCCTTCTTACACGAAACCATGTCGGCGGCGACACCGAGGGCCCCCTTCTTCAGAAGCGAATCGATGTCCTTTTGGCGCGGCCTCGGGTTCACTAAGTCCGCAGCAAGGAACGTCGCTCGGCCGAGGCCTTCGGCTTTCAAAAGTTCGATCGCCGCCTTGGCATGCTTGGAATGCGAGGTGATTAGGTCTCCTGCAGATGCGCCAAGGGCCGATTCGATCGCCAGCGCAATCTTGGCCGGAGCTTGCACTGCCGACGAGACCGGGAGGAAATCTCCTAACACTCGGCCTTCCTTGGCTGCGCTCAGAAGCATTCGCGCCCCGGAAGGCAGGCCTTCGAACGATTCCAACGTTGCTCGCAGACCTTCCATTCGGCCGTCCAACCGCGCACGCTCGGTCAAGGCGTCCCTGCGCTCTTCTTCGATTGTTCGCAGACCATCCGCTTTGAGTCGACGGTCTTCGGCCAGTCGCTGCTCGCCCGTCCTGGCTTCGGAAAGGGCGGCTTTCGCAGATTCCAAGCTCAACTCGGCCTCCGCTTCACCTTTCTGTAGATCGGGGAGGGCTGCCGAGGCGTCTTGCGCCTCGCGAGCGAGCTTCTCCTTCCGCTCCGCGGCTTGGGCAAGCTTCGCCGCCTGCTCGATCATCTGAACCTGCGCCGTTCTAGCGTCCGCAAGTTTCTTGTCCGCGTCCGCGAGTTCGTCGGCGAGCGCCCTGGCATTTGAAACCGAGCCCTGGATTAGGGTGAGCAACTGCTCGACGGCAACGCTTTCAGCGTCGGCGTCGCGCTGTGTCGCGTCGGCGGCATTCTCGGCTCTTGCAACACGTTCCTTGGCCGCCTCGGCCTCGCGCCCGCTGTCAGCGTTGAGTTCGTCCAGCGATTTGAGGCGCTGTTCGGCAAGTGCCTTCTTCGAAAGCGCCCTTTCCAGCGTAGTCGAAATCGATTGCACCGCCGCCCTTAGCGAATCGAGGAGCAATTCCACTTCGGAGATCTTCAATGCGATTTGCAGCGACTCTTCGTCGGTCTCTCGCACGCTCTTTCTCTTTCGGTCCGCGTTAGTGCGCTTGACCAGGATCGAGGCCTCCAGCCGAGAGATATCGGTCCCGAGGTCTGCCGCTTCTTTGAGCAGCAAACCGGATTCGACTTCGCGCAGGCTCGCCAGGGCCTGCTTGTAGAGTTTGGCCGCCTCGGCTTGCTCACGCAGCGGTTCACGTTGGTTTTCGATTTCCAGAACTACGTCGTTGACACGCTGCAGGTGCTGGAGCGCGCTTTCGAGCCTCCTGAGGGCTTCGACCTTGCGCGTCCGGTACCGTTGAACTCCGGCAGCCTCGTCGATCCAGATGCGTCGTTCCTCGGGCGGTGCGCTGAGCGCGGCGTCGATGTCCTTCTGACTGACCACGGCGTAGCCGGTGCGCCCCAGCCCCGAATCGGCGAAGAGCTCGTAGATGTCCTTCAGGCGGCAAGCGTGCCGGTTGATCAAGTAGGTGCTCTCCCCCTTTCTGTCCAGCTTTCGCGTTACAACCACTTCCGTCGTTGCCACGGGCAATGAGCCGTCTTCATTATCGAAGACAAGGCTAACCTCGGCGTATCCCAATGCCCTCCGCCGAGAGGAGCCGCTGAAAATGACGTCGGTCGCTTGACCTGCGCGTAGGTTTCTGGCGCTGGGCTCGCCTAATGCCCACTGGATCGCGTCGACGATGTTGCTTTTGCCGCACCCGTTCGGGCCTACGACGGCGACGAGGTTCCCGTCGACGTCTATTTCCAGCTTATCGGCAAAGGACTTGAACCCGAATATCTTGATGCTTTTGAGTCGCAATGTATCTCCGGAATGGTTACGAGGGTACCCTCGCAGCGGCTATTTTACTGACGGGACAACGGCGTCGAAGGGCGCGCCAAACGGAACCGTTCGGGCACGCCGGTGTCGATGTAGTTATCGCCGCCCAACCTGCCTACCGTGTGCAGCTTTTCGGCCAGCATCATCTGCCCCTCGAGCATCGCGTCGTCGACGTGAAATCTTACTACTTCGCCGATCACGTAGTTGCTCGCGGAAGGCCCATCTCCATGCCGGATAATCTTGAACACCGTGCATTCGAGGTGGACGGGACTTTCGGCAACCCTAGGCGGCCGGACGATGTCGGAAGCGATAGGGGTGAAGCAGGCAAGTTTCCACTCGTCTTCGGTCGGCCCGACCCTGACGCTCGTGATGTTCATTTCCTCGACCATTTCGCGTGTTACGATGTTCACGACGAATTCTCTGGTGGCAGAGACGTTGACGAGGGTGTCCTTTTCGGTTCCTTCGGGGGATAGGGTCGGCGAAATCATTAGACTCGGCGGGCTGGTTCCGCCAAGCTGGAAATAGCTGAACGGAGCCAGGTTCTGCATTCCATCAGCAGAAACCGTGCTGACCAGAGCGATCGGCCTGGGAGTGACGACGTTCACGAGCATGTCGTAGCATTCGGACGGGCTAAGGTCCACGCTCCCAAAGCTGCGAAAAGCCATGGGAGATTATAACGTCCGACGCGGCCTTGGTCATCGGCCTGAGATAGAATGCCGGTTAAGAGGAAACCATGACATTCAATATTAGGCTGCTTTTGGGTTATGCCGTTCTTGTGTCGCTGGGATTCGCTCGGCAACAGAGCATTCTTGCCTCGGAATTCGCGTCGAGCTTGACCAAAGCGACAGGGATCGGCCTTTACCTCGATCCGCGCGCCGATAGCCTTCGCGTAACGGTGACAAGCGACCCTAAGGTAACGGCACAAAACTTCGAGGATCACGTGCAACGGCTCGCCAAAGCGTTGCCTCAGGGTTCGAGTTGGGCGAAGTTGCACCTTCCGCCGGCGCCCAAGGATAAGGTTTGGAAAGCCGCGGACGTCATCGCCTACGCGCGGTCGCAGGCTCAGCTGTACGGAACCGTTGGTGCGACTGAGGCGGGCACGGTAGAGATACTCTCCCAAAAACTCGAACCGGAAAGGGCAAAGCCGGTTATAGAGGCTTTGAACTTGAAGCCCGTTTACATCGTCGTGCTCGGCCGCGGTACGTTCAGCGGAACTTGGAACACGACGTACGGGCAGATGATGCTGACACTTACCGGCCAGCGAGTTGCGGGAACTTACACCAGTGGAGATGGTGTGATCGAGGGCACCGTAACCGGCGATATTATGCGGTTTCGTTGGCTCGAACGAGGAAGCGGCCGAGGAGGGCCCGGCGCGTTCACGCTGTCCGAGGACGGAAACTCCTTCACTGGACGATGGGGCTACGACGACGTGGATCAAGAACCGGGCCCTTGGACGGGCACGCGAGTATCACACGCACCGTAAGGGCCCGGCTAATCGATCAACAGCCTGCTGTTGTCGAACTTCTCGCCACGGGACCAGATAATCGGGTCCCCATAACCGATGTCTTTGCCAATTTCGCTCAATGCGGCAAATGCGAGCTGCCGACGGTAGGCCGAGAACGTGAGAATGTGCGCAAGTACCGCGCCGTATTGGAAGCGTTCGGGCGGCTCGCAAAGGGCGTCTACAAACTCCGAAGCCCATCAGGCCCTCGTCTTCGACCTCTTTCGCAAACGCGACAAGCGCGGCACCGCTCGTTTCGTGCCGTTTTCGCAGGTCCCCGACCGCCATGGGCGATTGCGGGCAGTCGTATTCGTCGCCGTTGAACGCGGCGAGCCACAGCTCTTGGGTCACGACAAGCCGCTCCAGGACCGTCCGCAGCGTAGGTGCGGGCCGGTCGAACGGGATCGGGTTGGTCCCGGTGATCGTTTTGGCATCGAGCTGCTCTTCGGCCAGCGAATCAGCAGTTTCCAGCAGAGTCGCAACTTCGTCGATATGGTGTCGAAATAGCATTTCTGCAAGGGTCATCGTTGTTGCTCCTTGTCGCCTCACGATAAGTCCGCTCGGATGGAAATGGATTCCCGATTTGGTTTCCAATCGGTGGTTCACCGCGCCATCAGCTCGAAATTGCCTCGGAGAAACGCCGTAGGCGGTCTTGAAGGCTTTCGCGAACGCCTCCGGCGTTGAGTAGCCGACCTCTACCG